>VBLM01000395.1 GCA_005879095.1 Deltaproteobacteria bacterium | reverse complement strand
CGTTCGAGCTGGTGGAGCGCGACGTGCCGGATCCGGCCCCCGGACAGGTCCGCATCAAGGTGGAAGCCTGTGGAATCTGTCACAGCGACGCGTTCGTAAAGGGCGGGCAATTTCCGGGACTTGCATTGCCGCGCATCCCCGGCCACGAGATCGCCGGCCGCGTCGACAAGGTCGGCGCCGCCGTGAGCGAGTGGAAGGCCGGCGACCGCGTGGGCGTCGGCTGGCACGGCGGCCACTGCTTCGTCTGCAACGCGTGCCGCAAAGGACTCTTCATCAACTGCGAGCGCGCCCAGATCACCGGCATCAGCTTCGACGGCGGTTACGCCGAATACGTGGTGGTGCCGCACGAAGCGGTCGCGCGCATCCCCGAGAAGATCGATGCGGCCGAGGCCGCACCCCTGCTCTGCGCCGGCATCACCACCTACAACTCCTTGCGCAACAGCGGCGCGCGGGCGGGCGACACCGTCGCGGTGCAGGGAATCGGCGGGCTCGGCCACCTCGCCATCCAGTATGCAGCGCGGATGGGCTTTCGGACCGTCGCCGTCTCGCGCGGCGCCGACAAGGAGGAGCTGGCCCGTCAGCTCGGCGCACACGAATACGTCGACACGGACAAGGTACCCGCCGCCCAGGGCCTGCAGAAGCTCGGCGGCGCCGACCTGGTCCTGGCGACCGCCCCCAACGCCGAAGCCATCTCCAGCACCGTCGATGGCCTTAAAATTCGCGGCAAGCTGCTCATCGTGGCGGCGCCGTTCGATCCGTTGAAGATCTCTGCCTTCTCGCTGCTCAGCGGCAGGAGCATCGACGGCTGGCCGAGCGGCAGCGCGTTCGATTCCGAGGAGACCGTCGCCTTCAGCGTGCTCGCCGGCGTCCGCGCGCGAGTGGAGGTCTTCAAGCTCGAGCAGGCGGAGCAGGCCTTGGGGAAGATGCTGGCAAACCGCGTCCGCTTCCGCGCGGTCCTTACGCCTTGACCACTCAGGGGCCGAGAAACCCGGCCAGCGTCGCCGCAAACGTTCGCGTGTCGATCGGCTTGGTCAGATAGCCATCGCAGCCCGCCGCGCGCGCCTTCTCCTCGTCGCCTTTCATCGCGAAGGCCGTCAACGCGATGACCACGATGTCCTTCGTCTCCGGCGCCGACTTGAGCTGCCGCGTCAGCTCGTACCCGTCCATTCCGGGAAGCTGCATGTCCATCAGGATCAGCCGCGGGTGGAAGCCCTTGAGCAGCTCCAGTGCTTCGGCCGCGTTGGTCGCGCTGTGCGGCTCGTAGCCCTTCGACGAGAGCAGATAGCGGATCAGCCTCATGTTGGTTTCGTTGTCCTCGACCACCAGAACGGGAATGCCGCTCATGAGGTCTCCTTCCCGGCGAGGAACCGTTGCAAATCGGCGAGCAATACCGGAATACCCCTCTCGCGTTTCTGGACGATGCCCTGCGCCAGCTTGCGCAGGCGGACCCGCTCTTCCGCGTCCAGATCCCGCGCCGTCCAGATCAGCACCGGCGTGAGCCCGTGCGAGGGCAAGCTGCGAAACCGCTCGAGGAACTGGAAGCCGTCGAGCGTCGGCATCAGCAGATCGAGCACCACGGCGCTGATGGGGACGCGCTCGGCCATCCGCAGCGCCTCTTCGGCGTCCGCCATGCAGAGCGCCGGATAGCCGAGCCTGGCCAGCGCGGCGCTCATCAACCGGAGCGCGTTCGGATCGTCGTCGACCACCAGCACGCTCCCTGTCTTCCCTCGCTGCACGCCGGCCCGCTGCAGCGAGGAGAAGAGCGCGTCGGTGTCGATCGGCTTGGAGAGAAAGTCGTTGACGGCGAGACCCGCGACGACCCCTTTTTCCGCGACGATGGTGACGACCACGACGGGCACGTCGCTGTTCGGTCCCGAGGCGCGGATCCGCTTGAGCACATCCTGGCCGCTCATGTCGGGCAGCAGCAGATCGAGCGTGATGGCGTCGAATCGCCGCGCTTCGCAGAGCGCGAGCGCCTGCGCGCCGTTGCTGGCGGCCTCGACGGCGTAGCCCGCATCGGCCAGCGCCCCGACCAGGATCGCATGGTCCTGGGCGTCGTCCTCGATGACCAGCACCGAGGGAGCGCCGGGGCGCGGTTGCTGGCGCGGCCGGCGCAACGCCGGAGTCCCGATTGCGCTCTGCCGCGGCAGCACGGCATGAAACACGCTGCCCTCTCCCACCGTGCTCCGCACTCCGACCCAGCCGCCTTGCGCCTCGGCCAGCCGGCGCGTGAGGGCCAACCCGAGGCCGGTGCCGGCGTGCTGTTTGGCGGCCCCGGTATCGAGCTGCTGAAATTCGACGAACAGCTTCTCGATGTCCGCCGGCGCGATGCCGGGTCCGTTGTCCTCGACCTCCAGGCGGAAATGCGAGGCGCCCTCCGGAGTCGCGCGGATCTCGACGCGGCCGCCGAGCGGCGTGAACTTGAGGGCGTTGGAGAGGAAATTGTAGACGATCTGCTTGAGCCGCGAGGGATCGAGGAAGATCCCCTCCTTCAAGGACGGATCGATGCGGACCGACGTCTCGATCCGCTTCGAGATGGCGAGGGCGCGGACGATGCCGGCGACCTCGCCGATGGTCTGCTCCAGCCGCAGCGGCTCCGGCCTGAAATCGAGCTTTCCCGCTTCGACCTTGGCCAGGTCGAGGACGTCGTTGATCAGCTGCAGCAGATGATGGCCGCTCTTGACGATGTCGCCGAGGAATTCCTTGTAGTCGGGCGAGTCCGGAGCCACGTTGCCATCGTGGAGGAGCTCGCCGAATCCGATGATGGCGTTGAGCGGCGTTCGCAACTCGTGCGACATGTTGGCGAGGAACTCGCTCTTGAGCCGGTTGGCCTCGCGGATGCGGCTGTTCTGCGCTTCCAACTCCGCGGAGTCGCGGCGGACCTGCTCCAGCCGCTTGCGCTCGCTGATGTCGAGGACGAAGGCGATGGTCCGCTGCGCGTCGAGCATCGCCGAGCCGACCAGCACCTGGACGCGGCTGCCGTCCTTGCGCAGGTATTCGCCCTCGAAGGCGCCGTGCGCGCCCTGGGCCTTGATCTGCCGGAGGGCCAGCTCGCGCTCCATGGTCGATCCGGGCGGCACCAGATCTTGAAGTCGCAGCGATCCCGGCGCGAGATCTTCCGGGGAGAGGCCGGTCATGGCGAGGAAGGCCGCGTTCGCCTCGAGCAGCCGTCCCGACAGATCGCAGACGACGATGCCGATGATCCCGGACTCGGAGAGGCGGGTGAACCGTGCCTCGGACGCGATCAGGCCGGCGTTCTGCTGCGCGATCTTCTGCAGCATGTGGTTGAAGGCCGTCGCCAGCACCCCCAGCTCGTCCTCGGACGGCACCTCCACGCGCAGCGAATAGTCGGCGTTGCTGGAGACCCGCTCGGCCGCCTCCGTGAGCAGCGTGACCGGCTGCAGGATGCGGCGCTGCAGCCGCGAAGAGATGCCGAGCGAGGCCACCAGAGCGACGACGAGGACCGATCCGGTCAGCAGCAGGTATCTCCTGATGCGCCGGTCGCGCTCGTCGAGGTTCGACTCCAGCGTGAGCGTTCCGATCGGCGCGCCCTCGCTCAGCACCGGCACGCTGAGCAGCAGGCGATCGGGTTCGAAGCGCCAGGAAACCCCGCCGGATGCGGGCGGCATCGCGCCCATCGCCTCAGCCTCTCCATACGTGGCGACCACCCGTCCGCTCAGGTCGGCGAGCATCGCCGACCGGACGCGCGGCGAGGCGCGCAGCGCTTCCAGCGATGCATGCGCCGCCGCCGGATCGTCGAAGAGCAGCGGCGAGGCGAGACTGAAGCCGATCACGCGCGCAGCTGCGCTGATGTCGTCGACCAGCGTCCGGCGGAACGTGACCAGCTCGTAGATCAGGAACGCCGCGCAGGCGAGGAGCAGCGCGAAGCTGCTGGACAGCGCGGTCATCACCGTCAGCCGGCGGCGGATCGAGATCGGTCGGGCCGGCATGCTCAGAACCTCCCGATCAGGCGGACGGCGACCTTGAGGAGCTGCGAGCTGAGCTTGAGACCCGCTTTCCGGGCCGCGACCAGGTTGACCTCGAAACGCACCCGGTTCTCGTCGAGGGTCAGGCCGATGATCGCGCCCCGCTCCGCCGCCGATTCGCCGTCGCTGACGGTGAGCACCGGCTCCTCCGACAACTTGCCGAAGACTTCCTTCGCGCTTTCGGACGCAGCGACGAAGACGATCTGGCAGCCGGCGGTCGAGGTGGCCACCTGCCGGACTTCGAGCTCCCTGCCGTTCACCTGCTTTCCGCGGACGGCGTCTTCCAGCAGACGTCCGAAGGGGTTCTCGCCCAGCACGCAGATGACGATCGGGCTGCCGGGACCGGCGAAGGTCCCTTCCGGCCACTCGACGAACTTGGAGAAATTGAAGAGGAAAGCGGCCTTCACCTCGTATTCGGAAGGAGCCGCCGCGGCGACCGGCAGTGAGAACAAGCAGGCGGCCACGGCCGATCTGATTCCGCGCTTCATCAGAATCGGCCCGCGATCCGCGCGTACGCCGACCGCTCCACCTCTGATCCGCCGGGGAACTCCAGGTGGTGAGCCTGCAACAGGCTCCTTCCCACCAGGGAAATTTCCAGGCGCTGCAGCGCCTGCCAGGAGAGACGCACGTCGGCGGTGGCGTAGGAGGGGACCTTCAATCCCGGGCCCAGGTGCGAGGTGGCGAGCAATTCGCTGGCGTAGCGGAAGAAGGCGTCGAGCTGAAAGCGGGCCGGAAGATCGAGATACGACTGCAGCTCGATCTGGTGGCGCGGCGTGAGGCCGGAGAACGTCGCGCCGCCGTTGAGGTCCTGCCCGTGGGGATCGATGGTCACGACAATCCAAGTGTAGTTCGCGATCATCCTCCACGGTCGCGCCGGAGTCACGGTCAGCGAGGCCTCGCCTCCCTTGGTCACGCCGTCGGTCAGGTTCTTGTTGACCACGGGAAGCACGGTGGTGCCGCCTTCCTGGAACGACGGATTGAATTCGAGCGAGTCGAGCCCATGGTACTGGTTGTAATACGCGGCGAGATCGAGGGAGAGGGCGCCAGCGATCTCCCAACGGTAACCCATTTCCCACGCCAGCAGCCGCTCCGAGCCATAGGCGCGGCTCCCGAGCAGCTTGATGGACGGGTTCTGTCCCGGCGCCGTGACCAGCACGTTGATGTCGCGTTCGAGCCGCGTCGGGACCCGCACCGCCCGCGAGACGGCGCCCCAGAGGAGCTGCTGCCGGAACGGATTCCAGGCGAGCCGCGCGGTGGGCTGATACTCGTAGCCGCTGAAGTCGTTGTGCTCGAGCTTGGTGCCCAGCGTGAGCTTGAGGGTGTCGAGCACCGCGATCTGGTCCTGGACGAACCCGCTGACGAGGTTGTCCCGCGAGGCGGAAGGATCGAGCTCGAGCAGTCCCTTACCGCGGTTGCGGTCGTCCATCGAACGGAAGTCGAGGCCCCAGATCACTTCCTGCCGGAGCGGCAGCTGGAACCGGTGCTGGAACTCGACGTCGAGGGTGTCGAGGTCGTCGAGAAATGATGGGTCGTCGCGATGCGTGCCGTCATAGTACGCGCGGATCTCGAAGTCGGATCCCGGCGAGAAGGTGTGGGTGTAGCGCGCGAGGACGTTTCCTCCGGCGACGCCGGCCACCAGCGGCCGCGGGGGGCCGGGCCGGGCGCCGACCCGGATCGCCGGCGTGATCTGCCCGATGTCGCCGGTGTAGGCGTCACCCTGGAGAGTCAACTTGTCGCCGGCGGTAAGCTCCCAGTCGGCGCGGAAGCCGAGGTGACCCATTTTCCATTTGTCGGCGTCGGAGCCATCGGCATTGAATTCGCCCGTGCGATCGAATCCCTTGGCGAAGATGCGGAAAAAAAGTCCGGGCTCGAGCTGGCCGCCGTAGCGGACGCCGCCGAATCCGCGCTCGGTCGTCCCGCCGCCGCCTTCGAAATACGCGCCCTGCGTCTCCTTGGCGCTCTTGCTGGTGATGTTGATGACGCCGTTGACCGCGTTGGCGCCCCACAGCGAGCCGCCCGGCCCGCGGACGATCTCCACCCGATCGACGTCTTCGAGCAGGAAGTCCTGCACGTCCCAGAAGACGCCGGAAAAGAGCGGCGTATAGATGCTGCGCGTGTCGGAGAGCACCAGCAGCTTCGCCGAGTTGCCGCTGCTGAATCCGCGCGAGCTGATGGCCCAGATGTTGGACGTTGCTTGCGCGACGTGGAGTCCGGGCGCGAGACGCAGCGCTTCGGGGATGCTGGAAACCCCCGAGCGGCGCAGTTCCTCGTTGCTGATGACCGCGATCGCCGCCGCCGCGCCCGCCAGCGGCTCCTCCTTCCTGGAGACCGAGGTGACCTCGACGTTGGACAGCTCTTCGAGGCTGAGCGCGGTGAGATCGCGCGCTTCTTCGCCCGAGGCGCTCGCTGCGATCAGCAAGGCCACCAACGCGGACCCGAGGTGGACCTTGCACGATTTCAACCGGGCGAATCCTCCGAATCGATCAAACGTTTGCGCGTTCGACCATAGCGCCCGGCTGCAGCCCGGGAAATCAGGTGAGCTACGGGCTTTCCTCGGGTAAAACCCTTACAAGGTATGGGTGGGCTACGGAGGAATCGTGGCTTCTACGAGTAAACTGTGGCCGGCGCTGCCACTCGCGCGTTGGCAGGACACGTACGCGACGCTCCACATGTGGACGCAGATCGTCGGCAAGACGCGGCTGGCGCTTGCGCCGATGGTCAACCACTGGTGGAACGTGACCCTCTACGTGACCGCGCGCGGGCTCTCGACGGCGGTCATGCCGCACCGGCAGCGTGCTTTCGAGGTGGAGTTCGATTTCCTCGATCACGTTCTCGCCCTGAGAACGAGCGACGGCGCGACCCGCACCCTGCCGCTCGCCGCACGCCCGGTCGCGGACTTCTACGCCGAATATCTCGGCGCGGTCGAGGCGCTCGGGCTGGAGCACAGGATTCGCCCGGTGCCGGTCGAAACCCCCGAGGCGATTCCGTTTGCCCTGGACCGGAAGCACGCGGCTTACGATGCGAGCGCCGCGCGGGATTTTTTTCAGGCCCTCTTGCAGGCGGACCGGCTGCTCAAGGGATTCCGCGGTCACTTCGCCGGGAAGTGCAGCCCCGTGCACTTCTTCTGGGGCGGCTTCGACCTCGCCTGCACGCGCTTTTCGGGGCGACCCGCTCCGCCGTATGGCGGGACGATACCCAACTGTCCCGACTACGTGATGCTCGAGGCGTACTCGCACGAATGCATCAGCGCGGGTTGGTGGCCCGGAAGCGGCGCGGTGAGCGAGCCGGCCTTCTATGCGTACGCATATCCTGAACCGGCGGGTCTGGCGCAAGCCTCGATCCGGCCGGCCGCGGCGCGCTACGACACCACGATGCGCGAGTTCATCCTTCCGTACGAGGCGGTGCGAACGGCGCAGAATCCGGACGAAGCGGTGCTCGCGTTTCTGCAGAGCACGTACGACGCCGCGGCCGATCTTGCCGTATGGGACCGGTCCGCGCTCGATCGGCGTCGCTAGCGGACTTCCGCGGTGCGCGTGATCTCTCCCATGCGCCCGCTCTCGAAGTCCTCGAATGCCTGCACCAGTTCGGCGCGGTTGGTCATCACGAAGGGCCCATAGCGCGCGACGGGCTCCCGCAACGGAACGCCGCCGAGGAGGAGCACGCGGGCGGTACTCGCGCCGCCGGACAGTCGCACCGCCTCCCCCGCGCCGAGGATGGCAAGCTGCCCCTCGCGCACCAGTTTGTCATCGACCTGCACTTCGCCTTCGAAGACATAGGCGAGCATCCGCAGATTCTCCGCGAACGGGACCGTCACGTCCGCGCCGGGCTGGACGGTCCAGTCCTGGAACACGATCGGCGTACGCGTGTCGATCACCGCCTTCGCGCCGAGCGCCTCGCCGGCGATGATCTTCGCGCGCGCCTTGCCATCCTCCGAGCGCCCTTCCGGCAGCTTGTCTCCCGAGACCTCCTGGTATCGCGGCCGCATCAGCTTGTCGCGCCTGGGCAAGTTCACCCAGACCTGAAACCCGTGCACGCGGCCGCCCTTCTCGCGGATCTGCTGCGACGGCATCTCGGAGTGGATGATGCCCGCGCCCGCGGTCATCCACTGCACGTCGCCGGGGCCGAGCCGGCCGCGGTGGCCAGCCGAATCCTCGTGCTCCATCTCTCCTTCGAGGACGTACGTGACGGTTTCGAAACCGCGGTGCGGATGGTCCGGCGCGCCGACGGCCTCACCGGGACGGTAGTCGATCGGGCCCATCTCGTCGATGAGCAGGAACGGATCGACGAAATCGACGTGCTCGCCGGGAAACGGACGGCGCACGACGAACCCGCCGCCCTCGACCTGGCGATGCGCGGTGACGATCTGTTCGGGTGTACGGATGTGCATCTGACCTCTCCTGCGGTATTGGATGTCCCGGACTCACTGACGATTCAGGCGCGCGCTTCGGGTCGTGGACGATTCGGGGTCCGCAGGCGGCCAGCGGCGACACCGCCCGCCGTTTACGCTGACGACATGAGCGACACGAATTCGAGCTTCCGGGTACACGCTCTTCCGCCGGACTTCCTGGTGCGGCTGCGGTCGACGCGCCTACGAGCCGCCGATCGGGAAGAGTCCGTATCGCGAGATCGGCGCCGTCTTCGCCCATGCCGAGGCCTGCGCGGGCCCGGCCGCCGACGGCTATCCGGAGGAGTGGCGCGGCAAGCCGCAAGTGCTGCGATCATACGACGCCCGTGGCTGGATCCGCGACGCCGTGATGCACGACGGCACCGACCCGGAGCGCGAGATCGCGAGGCTTCTATCCGACCCGGAGGCCGTGCAGCTGCACAGTCGCAACGTCGCTTACGGGTGCTTCATGTTCGTGGTCACGCGCAAGGGAGGCTGATCGACCCGCGCTTCAAGGCGAGGCGAGGTCATTCCTGACCACCTGGCCGTCCTTCATCACGAATCGAACGCGCTCCAACTCGGTGATGTCGGCGATCGGATCTCCGGCAACGGCGACGAGATCAGCAAATTTCCCGGGCTCGACAGAGCCCACCCGGTCCTGCCAACCGAGCATTTCCGCAGCGTTGGAGGTGATCGCGCGAAAGACGTCGAGCGACGGCATTCCGGCGTCATGCAGGACGTGGATAGAACCAGCCCATGTCCGATCCCGCGGCGAACTTGACTCCCGACTTCAATATCCGCTGAACCAGGCTGTTGTATCGCTGCCGGTGGGGTTCGACGCCGACGTCGTACCTGGAACGAAAGCCCGGAGACATCACGATGCTCGCGTCGAAGATCCTGGGAAAAAAACCGCCATAAGACGTCGGCGTCAAGTCGAAGAAAATCCCATTCTCGCGCATCTGCTTGAGCTGCTCTTCGGTCGCGTCGTTGCCGTGCTCGATGCTGTCCACGCCGGCATCGATCGCGGTCTGGATGCTCCCGGTGCTGATGGCGTGAGCGGCAACCCTCAGGCGTTGGCGGTGAGCCTCTTCGACGACCGCCTTCATTTCCGGAACCGAGATGTCGTCCTCGATGGCAACCTTGATGAGGTCGACGTCGTAGAAGACATCGTCTTTCACCGCCTGCCGAGCTCCGTCGGGGCCGTTCACATCGAGGAATTCCTGTTGCAAGATCGCCTTGGCAAGAGCGGGATTGAGACCTTGGACATACCCATTCTTGCTCTGCTGGGCGAGCTTGCGCCCGGAAGCCAGGATCCTCGGGCCGGGGATGCGCCCGGCGTTGATCGCGTTCCGCAGCGCAACGTCGCCATCGATGCCGGAGTGCCCGAGATTGCGCACGGTGGTGAAACCACTCTCCAAGTCTTCGCGCGCCAGTTGCGCGCCCAGGAGCACGCGCTTGCTGGGCGACTCGACAATCGCGAGCAATAGCCCCGGAACGAACACGCCGTTGAACCGGCGCGGGACCTCGGCTTCTGCCGGGACGATGACGTCGAGAAGCAGGTGGGTATGACTGTCGATCAGCCCGGGCAGCAACGTGGCGCCGCCCAGATCGATCGTCTTGACGCCGGCGGGCGCATCCGCTTGCACCCGCGAAGGCGCGCCGACCTCCTTGATCCTGCCGTTCTCAATCAGCACGGCTGCGGGCGAAATCACGTTTCCGGTTCGCGGATCGAGCAGCCGGTCTGCTTTCACCAGAGAGAACGATGAAGCCGCCAGGAGTATCTTCCTGGTGTCGTATCCGCCGCCGTCCTTGAACACGATCTCGACGTTTTCGATGTCCGCGATGCGCGTGGCCGGATCGCCTTTCACCACCATCAGATCTGCGTTCTTCCCGACCGCGATCGAGCCGATCTGATCCTGGCGGCCGAGAAAGATGGCGCCGTTCAAGGTCGCGATCCGAATCGCCTCGACCGGCTTGAAGCCGGCCTCGACCAGCAGCTCGATCTCGCGTTGATCGCCGAACCCCGGAATGTTGCCGTTGAAGCCGACCGGATCCGCTCCCGCGAGCAGCAATCCGCCGGCAGCGACGAAGGCGCGCTCGAGGTCCATGTCCCGGCGGAGGAGAAGGCCGCTCATTTTGTTGGGCGGCCGGTTGCGGCTGTAGAGAAAGCCGTCGCGCACCGACGGCGACATCGTCTGCAATGCCGCCGGGCGGAGAGGCGGCTCAGCGTCGCGATCAGCCGCCCCGCCTCGGCGCTGCTGATGTGCTCGAGCGTGAAATCGCCGTCGCTGTCGGTGCAGGCGTCGGGTTTCTTGTCGGGATCGAGCGCGGTATTGACGAAAAATCCGTGCTCGAGATTGTCGATTCCGATCTCGGCCGCTTCCTCATACGTGACCGAGCACAAATGGCCGGTGACTTTGAGGCCGCGCTTGTGGGCCTCTTTGACAGCGGCGCTCAATTCCTCGCGCGTGATGTGCTTGTAGGCCTTGAACGAGGTCACGCCGCGATCGGCCCAGAAAGCCACGGTCTGGCGCGCATCCTCCGGCCCCGTGAGCATCTCCAAGTAGGGGCCGGTGACATCCAGATGCGGGCCGGGACGGGTGCCGTTCTCGATCGCCCGCTTGAGCTTCAAGTCCGCATAGTGACGCCGTTCGCCAGATACATGCGCGGCGCCGAGAAAGTCATCTCGAGAGAAAGACCAGGGCTGTCGAAGCTGCCGTCGGCCTCGAGATTCGGTCGCGCAAGCATGTACAGATGGTTGTGCATGCCGACGATACCCGGCATGACCGAATGACCGCGCAGGTCGAGTATCGTGGTGCCGTCGCTCGGCGATCGATCGGCGCCGGCTGAGATCGCGACGATCTTGCCGCCCTCGATGGCGATGTTCCGATCCGGGATCGGCGCGGCTCCCGTGCCATCGATGATTTCGACATGTTCGAGGATGACTCTTGGTGTGCTGACGCGCAGGAGCTTGCGCACTTCCGGCCCGAGATCATCGATACGCTGGGCACCGGCAACGCCGGAGTACGACAAAGCCGCCAGCACGAGCCAGTTCCGCATTCTCATCG
Organism: Deltaproteobacteria bacterium; assembly: GCA_005879095.1. Taxonomy (GTDB): domain Bacteria; phylum Myxococcota; class Myxococcia; order Myxococcales; family 40CM-4-68-19; genus 40CM-4-68-19. The sequence continues at coordinate 4,474 of VBLM01000395.1, read as the reverse complement.
GGCGTGGCGCGACCGCTGACAGGTCGGCGGCGGCTCCGCGGCGCGCGTCGGCCGCACGGTGGCAAGCGCCAGCGCCAGTATGGCCAACGCTGCCGCGACGCCGCGGCCCCAGCGCGACGAGGGGCCCCGCCCGCGCCGCTCGAGCAGGGCGCGGAGCCGGCCGTCGAGATCGGACGAGCGGCCCATCGTCATCGCCGGGTCGAATCCGCTCGAGTCGCGCAGCGAGCGGACGATGGAGACGAGGTGCTCGGCGTAGACCGAAGCCCGCGCTCCGGTGCGCAGAACGAGGTCGTCCGCCGCCAGCTCGGCGTCGCGCCGGATGCTGCGCCGGGCGAGCCACGCAAGCGGGTGGAACCACCACGAGGCAACCGCGATCTCGGCCACCATCACCGCCAGACAGTCGCGCCGCTTGACGTGCGCCAGCTCGTGCAGCAGGACGAGCTCGAGACGCTCGCTGCTCCAGTTCGCCGCGTGCGCCGGGAGAATGACCACCGAAGAAAAAAATCCCGCGGTCATCGGCACCTTCACCTCGCCGCTCAGCACGACTCGCACCGGGCGACGCAATCCCAGCTTCCCGGCCGCGCTAGCGACGCACGCACCGTCCAACTCCGTCCTGCGGCGGGCGCAGCGGGCGACGCGCCACATCCCGAAGACGAGGCGGGCGAGCGAGAGCGCCGCCACCGCCCCCCACGCCAGCGCTACCCAGCCGGCCAGCAGGAACCGCGAGAGTGCATCGTGCGCTGGAGCCGCCGTTGCCTCGGTCGCAGCCGCGGGAAACACGACGAGGTCGAGGTGCGGCAAGGCGAACGTGAGCGGCAAAAGGGCCAGCGCCCCGGCCATCCCGGCCACCGCCACCGACTGCCGGGTGGCGGCTGAGGCGCGGCGGAACGCGAGCAGCGCCAGCGCGGTGACACCGAGGACAACGCTGGCGCGTATGCCCAGCCCGAGGGCGAAGCCGAACGCATCCATCAGCGTCCCTCCCTGCGCGCCTGCGCGATCAGCCGCGAAATGCCGGTCAGCTCCTGCTCGGACAAATCCTCGCGGGAAAGGTCGAGCAGCGCCGCCACCACCTTCGAGGCCGATCCCTCGAAGAACGTGTCGACCATGCTGCGCAGCGCCGAGCGGCGCGCACGCTCCTTGCCCACCGTGGCCAGATAGACATACCGGGTCCCGGAAAGCTCGTGTCGGAGATGGCCTTTGTTCTCGAGGATGCGGAGCAGGGCCCGGACCGCGGAGTAGCTGGGGGGATCGGGGAGCTGCGCCAGCACCTCGGTGGCGCTGGCCCGGCCGGCGCGGTAGACGATCTCCATGATCTGCCGCTCGCGCCGGCTGAGCTGAACGAGGGAGGACTGCTTCATCGGCTCTCCGTCAGGTGCTAAAAAATCAGCACATGCTAAGAAACTAGCGGGCGGCCGGAGGGCTGTCAAGCCTCCGTGAGGTGATTTATCATCGAGGCATGCGGCTGGTTGCGGAGTTCGGGTCGCCCGAGGAATACCTCGCTGCGTACGAGGAGGAGATCTCGGTCGGCGGCTTGTTTCTCAAGGGGGCATCGGTCGAGGGCGGCGCCGCCATGTCCGAGTGCACGCTGGCGGTGCTGATCGGCGGCGAGGAGGTCGCCGAGGAGAACGCCAAACTCGCCTTCGTCACGCCGGGGATCGGAGTTGCGGTGGTCTTCCTCGCCCCGCCCGCCGCGCTCGACGAGCTGGCGGCGCGACTGCGCGAACCCGAGCCGGAACCCGAGGCGGGCGCGGGCGACGGGGTGCAGCAGAACAGCGCGCGCCAGCTCCTCGCGCAACTCTCGCCGTCGCAAAAGATGTCGCTGGCGCTGAAGGCCGGTCGCGCGGAGCGCCATCATCTCCTGCGCGACAACAACAAGGTGCTGCACGCCTACGTGCTGCGGAATCCGCATCTCGGCCTCGACGAGGTGCAGGCGGCGGCCAAGCTGAATTCGCTCTCGCCGGAGGCGCTCAAGGCCATCGGCGACCATCCAGAGTGGGGCCAGAACTCCGTCATCTGCGCGGCTCTCGTCCGCAATCCCAAAACGCCGATGGCGATCGCGCTGCGCCTGCTCCCGCGCGTGCCGCTCAACGACCTGCGCGCCATCGCCAAGGGAGCGGGGCGGCAGCAGATCGTCCTGGCTGCGCGCAAGCTTCTGGCGGCGCGCTGAGCCTCAGCCTTGACAGGCCCGTCGGCCGAGAAGATGGTGGCGGCCCTTTTCAGGAGGGCGTCCATGGCCACGCTGACCGAGCACGAACAAGCCGATATCACCCGCGCCAACTCGTCGGGCAAGAAGCCGGTCGTCTTCGTCCACGGATTGTGGCTGCTGCCGCGAAGCTGGGAGCCGTGGCGCGCGCACTTCGAAGAGCGCGGCTACACGACCATCGCGCCCGGCTGGCCGGACGACCCGGAAACGGTCGCAGAGGCCCGCGCTCATCCCGAGGTGTTCGCGAAGAAATCGCTCAAGGCGATCACCGCCCACTTCGTCGAAGCCATCGGCAAGCTCAACGTCAAGCCGGCCGTCGTCGGCCACTCCTTCGGCGGCGTGATCGCCCAGATGCTGGCAGGCCGAGGTCTTTCGGCGGCCTCGGTCGCGATCGATCCCGCCCCGTTCCGCGGGGTCCTGCCGTTGCCCTTCTCTTCTCTCAAGAGCGCGTCGCCGGTCCTCGCCAATCCGGCGAACTACGGGCGCGCCGTCGCGCTCACTTACGAGCAGTTCCGATTCGGGTGGACCAACGCGCTTGCCGAAGACGAATCCAGGAAGCTGTACGAGACCCACCACGTCGCAGGGTCAGGACGTCCTCTCTTCTCGGCCGCGACCGCCAACCTGAATCCGTGGAGCGAGGACCAGGTCGACACCAGGAATCCCGAACGCGGCCCGCTGTTGCTCATCTCCGGAGAGAAGGACAACACCGCGCCCTGGGCCATCGTCAGCGCTTCCTACGATCGACAGAAGCACAACCCCGGCGTGACCGAGATCGTCTCCGTTCCCAACCGCGGCCATTCGCTGGTCATCGACAGCGGCTGGAAAGAAGTCGCCGACATCGCGCTCTCGTTCGTCTCGCGGCACGCACCCGCGAAATAGCCTCACGAGCTCTGTTCTACCGGGTAACCGCGCGCGCGCCAGGCGTCGATGCCGCCCAGCAGCGGCCGCGCGCTTCTGAACCCGCGCGCCCTGAGCAGGAGGGCCATCTGCGCCGCGCTCCCTTCGTTGGGGCATGCGCAATAGAGGACGACCTCACGCTCGCGCGGGAACTCGGCCTCGCGCAGCCGCAGCTCGTCGGGCGTCATCTGCAGCGCGCCGCGCACCCTGGTGTCGATGGCGTTCCGGTGCCGCAGATCCACGACCAGCACCGCGCGCCCCGACTCCTGCTGCGCGAACAGCTCGTCGGGCGTGACGCGGCCGACCCGGAGATATCGCCGGCGCTGCAGGAACTTCCATCCCAGCCAGGCAGCGAAGGCGAGTGAGGCAGCCGCAGCCACCCACTCGCCGATCGGAGCGGCGCGCGCGATGGTCTCGCTGAACAGATAACCGGGGACCGCAAACGCGGCCGCCCAGAGCAGCGAGCCGGCGCCGCCGTAGAGGGCGAACTCGCCGAGCGGCATCTCGATCATTCCCGCCAGCGGCGGCGCAGCGGTCTTGAGGCCGGGAAGGAACTTGGAGATGAGAAGCGCGCCGCCGCGGTAGCGGGAGAAGAGGTCCTCGGTGCGCTGCACGCACGAATCGGGTTCGAGCGAGATGCGGCACAAGAAGGAGAGGATGCTGCGACCCCGCCAGCGGCCGAGCTGGTACCAGAGCAGATCGGTGGCGAGCAGCGCGAGTAGAGAACCGGCGAGCACCGCCGCGAGCGAAATCCGCCCGGCGCCGGCAAGAACGCCGGCAGCGAGCAGGATGGGAGGAGCGGGCAGCGGCAGGCCGGCGCCGCTGGCCAGCACGAGGCCCAGCACGATCCAGATGCCCTGGCCTGTCTGCACGTACTCCACTAAAGCTACGATTCCGCAGCCGCGATTCGGATGCTCTCGATGCCGATCTATCGGGAGCGCGGACAGCGATTGCCGGAAATTCGCGCAACGAACGACGGGCGGCCGCTGTTTAGCGCGGCCCGCGTTGGCCCGCCGCCTGCAGAGGCGGGAAATCGATTCGGCAGAAGCCGAAACCAAGGAGAAGAAAAATGAAGAGCAGGATCATTGCAATCGCGGCTGCGCTGATCGCAGCGCCGCTGTACGCGCAGGAGATCACCGCCGCAGGTCCGGCCGCGCGCCCGGCCGACAACGCATTCGAGATCACTCTCGGCGGCGGCTACGCGCAGGGCTTCGGCGACGTCGGCGCCGGCCAGCGCAGCCTCACCGACGACAGCTCGGCGGGCGGCGAGCTCCAACTCGGGCTCGGCTGGCGGATCAACCCGAACTTCATGGTCGGCGTGTACGGCTCGGGCGGCTTGCACTCGACCGGCGACTTCACGCCCGGCGCCAACAT
>VBLM01000392.1 GCA_005879095.1 Deltaproteobacteria bacterium | reverse complement strand
ACCAGGCGGCCATCTGTCCCGCGGGTTTTTCCAGGAGCTGGACCTCGTAAAGCGTGGCGGAAGCGGGGACGTCCTTCGGCAGGTCGGGTACGTTCGACGCTGCTGCGAGCAATACGGCAAGGAGGAAGGTCATGAGAGGTGCTCCTCGATCCAGCCGATCAACGGCGCCGTTTCGGCTGAGCGGGCGGCGAGCCAGTCGCGAAGTTTCGGGGAAAACCGGACCTCTTTCGGGATCTTTGGGAACGAGATCCCGACGCCCTTCCGCTTGAGCAGGTCAGCGCGCGGGTGATCGGGCGGAAAACCGGGCGGCACTCGCTTCAAGGCCTCCCACGACTCGATCTTGAAACCCTTCTTCGTCAGCGCGTCGAGCCGCTTCTGCAGCTCGCGGCCGGTTTTCTCGTCGGCGACCAGCTTGCGATACCGCGCGACCCTTCCGGGTGGCAGGTGCCAGTGCCCGGCGCCGGCGTAGTCCTGCACGCCGAGATGGACGTAGAGCGCCGCGGGCGGACCTTCCTCCTCTTTTCCCTGGAAGCCGATCACCGCCGAAGAGCCGGTCTTGAAGGGACTCTTGTCCCTGGAGAAGCGCGTGTCGCGGTAGATGCGGAACAGCTTCGGCGGCCGCAACGCGAATTTCCTGTACTGCCGCGTCAGTCTGGCGTGCAGGTCGTCGACCAGCGCTTTCATCGGCCGCTCGGCGATGGCCTCGTATTCGCCCTTGTGCACCTTGAACCAGGCCCGGTCCTGCTTCTTCGCGAGCAGCCTGAAAAAGCGGACCTGGCCCTTCTCGAATCCGGTGAACGCCATGACCGCTTTCTACCGCACTGGACGCGAACCGGCATTCGGCAGTACCCATCGAGCCGTGAGCGATGCCGTCGAGAAGCTGCTGGCGCAGCTCGACCGCGAGGCGTACGTGGCCGATCCGGCCATCGCGACCTCGCTGCATCTCGCGACCCAGCTGCGCAAGCCGCTGCTCGTCGAGGGCCACGCAGGCGTGGGCAAGACGGAGATCGCGAAGGTGCTGGCGCGGGTTTTGGACACCGATCTGATCCGGCTGCAGTGCTACGAAGGGCTCGATACCGCGACCGCGCTGTACGAGTGGAACTACCCGCGGCAGCTCTTGCACATCAAGATGCAGGAAGGCGCGACCGAGGCGCAGATCTTCAGCGAGCAGTTCCTCTTGAAACGGCCGCTGTTGCAGGCGATCGCGCACTCAGGGAAGGCGCCGGTCCTGTTGATCGACGAGATCGATCGCAGCGACGAGGAATTCGAGGCCTTTCTCCTCGAGGTGCTCTCGGATTTCCAGGTCACCGTTCCCGAGATCGGGACCATCAGCGCGCGCGAGCGGCCGCACGTCATCCTCACTTCGAACCGGTCGCGAGAGCTGTCGGATGCGCTGCGGCGGCGCTGCCTCTATCTGTGGATCGACTATCCGCCGCTGGCGAAAGAGCTGGCCATCGTGCGGCGCAAGGTGCCGGGCGCGAGCGAGGAGCTTTCCGCGCAGATCGTCGCGGTGGTGCAGCAGTTGCGGCATGCCAAGCTGGCCAAGGTGCCGGGCGTTTCCGAGACGCTCGACTGGGCGGCGGCGCTGGTCTCGCTGCACGCTGTGCACCTCTCGCGCGAGACGGTGGAAGAGACGATGGGCTGCTTCCTCAAGGACGAAGGCGACCTGCGCCGCGTGCGCGCGGAGCTCGACGCGGGCCGTCTGTCGTTATGAAGCCGGGCCTCGTCGAGCGGACGGTAGAGCTTTGCCGCGCGCTGCGCGAGCGCGGCCTGCTGGTCACGACTTCACACGCGGCCGACGCGGTGCGTGCTCTGCGCGCGGTCGGCGTCCGGCAGCGCGACGAGACATATTTCGCGCTGCGCTGTGTGCTGGCAGCGCGCCCGGAGGACTTCGACGTCTTCGACGAATTGTTCACGCAGCTCTTCGCGCCGCCGGAAAGGCCGCGTTCGCCGAACGCGCGCGCGCTGGCCCGGACCCGTCGCGGCGCGCCGCAGAATTCCGCTGCGATGCCCTCGCTCAGCGCCTGGGGCAGCGGCGCCGCCGGCGACGCCGAGCCGCAGGAGATTCCCGGCGCCAGCGAGCACCGTGGCTCGGGCGAGAAGGACTTCGCCAGCTTCGGATCCGAAGAACTGGAGGAGATCGAGCGCATCGCCCGCCGCATCGCGCGCAGGCTGGCCGCGCGACCCAGCCGCCGCTGGAAGCCGGCCCGCAGCGGCGCGCGCGTCGATCTGCGGCGCACGATGCGCAAGGGGTCCTCGAGCGGCGGAGAGCTCGTCGACCTGCGCTTCCGCCGCCGCAAGACGCGCAAGACGCGCATCGTCGCGCTCTGCGACGTCTCGGGCTCGATGGACCTCTACAGCCGCCTGCTGCTGCAGTTCCTCTACGCGCTGCAGGGCTCGACCGCGCGCGTCGAGAGCTTCGTCTTTTCCACCGAGCTGCGCCGGGTCACCGAGGCGCTGCGCGAGCGCGATTACGCCGGCGCCTTGCGCGAGCTGTCGGCGAAAGTGCACGACTGGTCCGGTGGCACGCGCATCGGCGCCTGCCTGTCGAGCTTCAACCAGCAGTGGGGCTCTTTGATCGACCGCCGTACCGTCGTCGTGA
>VBLM01000391.1 GCA_005879095.1 Deltaproteobacteria bacterium | reverse complement strand
CACAGTGGAATCCGCTCTCGTACGGCGGAACGCCCTTCCTCGCCGATCCCGGCGTCGGCACTTTCTATCCGCCTAACTTGTTGTTTTCATTTATAAAACCGCCAGCGCTAGCGGCGACGATCTTCGTGCTCCTGCACTTCGCCATCGCCGGGCTCGGCATGTACCTCCTGCTCCGGCGGCAGCGACCGCTGGTCGCGACGATCGGCGCGGTCGCCTGGCAGACCAGCGGCTACCTCCTCTCGATGCACGGGATGCACTACGCGTGTTCGTCGGTGGCGCTGTTGCCGCTGGCCGTCGCGCTGCTGGTCGAGGCCGCGGCGCGTCCGTTCGGCCGCTGGATCGCGTTCGCGGCCGCGGCGTTCGCGGCGCTGATCTTCAACGGGGAGTTGCAGGTGGCCGGCTTCGCCGCCGTTCTCTCGATGGTGCTGGCCGGTGCACGACGGCTGCCGAAGCTGCTGGCGAGCCTCGCGCTCGGCGCATCGCTGGCCGCGATCCAACTCCTGCCGACGCTGCTCTTCTCCCGCGAGACGGTGCGCGCCAGCGGAGTGCCGCTCGCCGAGGCCACCGTCTGGAGCCTGCACCCCGCGCGCCTCATCGAGTGGCTGGTCCCTTCGCCGTTCGGCGTGCCGTATCCGGACAACCATTTTTTCGGGACTGCCCTCCTCGAACCGGGTCGCACCGCGCCGTGGGCGGCCGGTCTCGCGCTGGGCGGTTGCCTGGTCCTCGTCGTCGCGCTCGTGCAGTGGAGAGGAAGCGCGGCCTGGGCGTGGATCGGCGGCATCGCGCTGCTGCTCGCGCTGGGCCGTCACACGCCGCTCTTCCCGCTCTTGTGGCGTTTCGTTCCGCTCGCCAACCGCTTTCGTTACCCGGAAAAGTACGCGGCGATCGCCACGCTCGCCCTCGTCGTGCTCGCCGCGCAGGGGGTCGAGGACACCCTGCGGCGAACGACCCACCGGCATCGCTGGCTGTGGGTGGTTCCGCTCGCGCTGGCGGGCGCCACGGCGGTCGTTTATTCGCCGCCCACCCGGATCTTCACCTCCGTCGAGGAGGGACTGCGCAGCGCCTCGGCCAACATCGGGACTGCCGACGGGAGGTCGCGAGGCGGCGGGCCATCCTCGGTCTCTGGGGAGTGATGGCCACGGTAGCGGCGGGCGGCCTCTACCAGGCGGGGCGGTTGCTCTCGTGGGGAGACGCATCTCACATGGAGCAGCGCGCGCCGGTCGTGCAGCAGCTGATCGACGCCCGAAACCCGCTGCTCGCGGACCGCGTCTTTCGCGATCGCTGTCCATTCGTTCCGCTCGACAGCGAGGGGACGCTGCTCGAGCGCGTGCGCAGGTGGGAGTGGGCGTCGGGCAAGCCGAACTATCCCAGCCTGTCCGGCGTGCCCGATGCCGTCGGTTACAGTCCCGCCGAGTCGGCGGACAAGTGGCGGGTTTTCCGCGCGATCGGCGCCGTGGACGAAGTGCGGATGCTGCGGCTGTTCGGAACGTCCCATCTGATTCGCTGCGCGCCGCCGGGAACGATCGCTCTCGAGCCGTTGCCGCAGCCGCTGCCGCGGGTCTCGATCGTTTCGGGCAAGCTGGCTTCATCAGATGATGGCTCCGACCTGCTTCGGTTTTCGGTCGTGGCCTCGTGGCCGACGCGTCGCTCGCGCGCGCGGCCGGCGAGAACGCGAAGGCCGAATTGATCGACGATCAGCCCGAATTGCTGCGGATTCGGGTGAGCGGCGGCGGCGGGCTCTTGCGGATCCTCGATTCTTACGCGGACGGTTGGACCGCCACCGTCGACGGCGCGCCTGCGGCGATCGGCCAAGCCGATGTCCTCTGGCGCGCGCTGCCGATGCCGCCCGGTGACCACGAAGTGGTGCTCAGATTCCGCACGCCGGGCCTCGTCGCCGGCGCCTGGGTGAGCCTGGTGGCGCTGCTCGTTCTGGCTGCGATCCTGCGTCAGCAGTCGAGCCGCACGCCTGGGGCCGCGATCTGATCCGCTACGCGCTCGCCGGCCGCGATGTGGGTAGAATCCCACACCGCCGCGCGCTCTACCTGCGCGCCCGCGTCGACGCGCACGCCGGCACCCAGGACGACCCCCGGACCGATGCGCGCTCCAGCGGCGACCTGGACGCCTGCATGAATCAGCGCGGGCGCCGCGACCGGCGCGTCGACGCGCGCTGTGGGATGAATCCACACCCGAGGCGACTGCTCGACGGTCCCGGCGAACGGATCCGCGCCCGGCCGGAACCGCTCGAGCGGCACGCGGCCTTCGAGCATGTCGAGGTTTGCGCGCAAGAGAGATCGGGGCGCGCCGAGGTCGCCCCAGTAGCCCTTCTGCACCCAGCCGTGCACTTTCGCGCCGTCGTGGATCAGGCGCACGTAAGCGGTGCGGTTGATGTCGCTCTCGCCCTCCGGCGGCAGGCGCGCGAGCAGCTCCGGCTCGAGCACGTGCACGCCGGTGAAGTGCATCTTGGTCAGCCCCGGCTCGACCGGCGCGCCGCGGCCGGCGATGCGGCGGACGTTGAAGGCCGCGTCCACCTCGACCGCGCCGTAGGAGGCGCCCTTGGGATACGGCGCCAGCACCATCGTAAGAGAAAGAACGTCCCGTGGCCGAGCATCGACTGCGCCTTGCGCACGCCGCCGCCGGTGCCGAGGATCTGCTTTCCCTCGCGCGAGACCTGCAACGGGAGCGCGAGCTCGCCGGCGATGCGGACGGCGCCCTTCTCCATCTCGGCGCCGAGATGGTGCGTGTTGACCACGATCTCGGTGACGCCCGCATTCTTCAAAAGCGCGAAGTTGTACCGGAGAAGCGGCACGCCGCAGAGCGGGACCAGCGGTTTGGGCAGCTTGTCGGTGAGCGGACGCAGGCGGGTGCCGAAGCCTGCGCAGAGCACCATCGCGTGCATCACTCCAGCGCCGGAGCGGCGTCCTCCGACCGGAGCCAGCGCAGCACCGCGGCGGCGCGACCCTGTAACAAAGAGACCAGCCCGACGTAGAAGAAGCCCCACTGGAAGAGGAGCAAAAAGGGCAGCGAGAACCAGACGCCCTTGTCGAGCGCGAACCAGATCGCCGAGGTCAGGTACGCGCCCAGCGCCAGCTCGAGCAACGGCTGCGCGGTGAGCAGCATGCGGTACTTGCTCGTCATCCAGCTGCGGTCGCGGCCTTTCATGCCGGTTTTCGGCGTGCGGGTGAAGCCGGTCTCGTAGCCGACCAGCGCCTCGATCACCGCCTTGGATTGGTTGACGCACATCCCGATGCCGAGGGCCATGATGAACGGCAGGTACTTCACCCGGTGCCAGAGCGGCATGCCGATCTCGCGCTGGCTGGCGATGTAGAACATCACCACGCTCATCG
>VBLM01000394.1 GCA_005879095.1 Deltaproteobacteria bacterium | reverse complement strand
GGTACACGCCGCAGGGCGGGCTTGCGTCGTACGGAAACACGTTCCTCGACTCGATGGGGTCGTTCGGCGAGCTTCGCGATGCGGCGGCGATGAACGCGCAGCCGGCGCGGATCAAGGCGGTGCACGTCGACGCGCCGATGTCGGTCGGCGAGTTCAAGTCGAAATATCCGTCGACGGTGAAGGAGACGACGCTGGCGCTGATCAACGGGGTCGAGTCGGGCGGCCAGATCAAGCCAGGCTACGCGAAGCAGGTCGTCGGCGGAGTCGGCGAACAGTAACTGCCGTGTACGAGCACGGGCCTGTCCCCGTAAGAAGTATCCTTGCGCGCGCTCGCAGCCGAGCTTGCGCAGCGCGTCCGCTTGCTGCTGCGTCTCGACGCCCTCGGCCACCACCTCGATGCCGAGGCCTTTCCCAAGCAGAAGTATAGTTTGTACAATTTTGGTCTTACGCTCGTCTTCGCCCATCGCGCCGATGAACGAGCGGTCGATCTTGAGCGAGTCGATCGGCAGCTCGTGCAGGTAGCTGAGCGACGAATACCCGGTCCCGAAATCGTCGATGCACAACCGCACCCCGGTCGCGCGCAATTTGTTCAGCGCGTCGATCGCGGCCGCCCCGTTCCCGAACAGCATGCTCTCGGTCAGCTCGAGCTTGAGCCGGCCCGGCGCGAGGCCGCAGCGCGCGAGCATGGCCGAGAGCTGCTCGGGCAGATCGGGCTGCAGCAGTTGCCGCCCGGAGAGATTGACCGAGAGCGAGAGCGGCTCGGGCAGTACGGAGAGCGCGCGGCAAGCTTCGTCGAGCACCCAGCGCCCGAGCGGGACCACGAGTCCGGTCTCTTCCGCGAGCGGGATGAACTCGCTCGGCGGAACCAGGCCGCGATCGCGGTGCTCCCAGCGCACCAGCGCCTCCACGCCCTGGATGCGGCCGTTGGAAAGGTCGACGATCGGCTGATAGTGGATGCGCAGCTCACCGCGTTCGAGCGCGCGGCGCAGCTCGTTCTCCAGCCGCAGCGCGGCCATCGCGCGCTCGTGCATCGAGCTGTCGAAGACCGCGTGCCGGCTGCTGCGGATCTTGGCGCGGTACATCGCCGTGTCCGCGTCGCGCATGAGGTTCTCGACGCGCTCGGTGTTCGGCCCGCCCAGCGCGATGCCGATGCTGGCGCCGGCGAACACCTCGTGCCCTTCGACCACGAAGGGCGGCGCCAGCGCGCGGTGGACGCGCTCGGCCACCGAGATCGCTTCTTCCTCGCCGGAGACGCCCTCGACGAGCAGCGTGAACTCGTCGCCGCCGAGCCGCGCCACCGTGTCGCCCGCGCGCCTGCAGCTCTCCAGCCGGCGCGCGATCTGCACCAGAAGCTCGTCGCCTGCGCGGTGGCCGAGGCTGTCGTTCACCAGCTTGAAGCGATCGAGATCGAGGAACAGCACCGCGAAGCGCGCGGCTTCGCGTCCCTTGGCGCGCGCGAACGCGACCTCGAGGCGGTCCTTGAACAGCGCGCGATTCGGCAATCCGGTGAGCGGATCGTAGAACGCGGCCTGCAGCAGTCGCGCCTGCGCCTTGCGCCGCGCGGTGACGTCGGTCGCCGCCACCAGCAGCGCGCGGCGCCCTTCGAAGACCACTTCGTGGACGGAGAGCTCGAGATCGTGCGCCTCGCCCGACGCGGTGCGATGCCGCTCGACCGCGGGCGAACCGTTGCGCTGCTCGGCGGCCGCGCCCGGATCGAGCCGCAGATCCGCCGAACGCATGGCGAGGAACTTCTCGCGCGGCCAACCGTAGTGGCGAACCGCGGCCTCATTGACGGCGAGAAACCCGCCGGTATCCGCGTCTTCGACCCACATCGGCTGCGGGTTGTTCTCGAACAGCACCCGATAGCGCTCTTCCGACGCCCGCAGCGCATCGAGCACGCGCACGCGCTGGGTCACCTCGCGCACCAGCAGCAGCGTCGCCTGGTCGCCGTGATAGTGCACGCCGCTCGCGCTCACTTCCAGCACGACTTCGACGCTGCCGGTGCGCCGCAGGATCGACTCGAATCGCCGCCCGCGGGCGATGGCCGCGCGCGCGACGCCGGCATCCGACCAGAGCGCGTGCGCGCTGGTGCCCAGCATGTGACGATCAGCGCCTCCGCCACGCTCTCGAACAGATCCCGGTAGCCGCGCTCGACCTTGCGCAGCGTCTCCTCGGCCGGCTTCTGTTCGATGACCCGGCCCAGCTCGGCGCAGGCATTGGCGATGCCGGCGAGCAGCGCGTCGTCCGGCGGCTCGGCGGCGTTGGAAAAGAATTCCACCGCGGCCAGCGTCTTGTGGTGAGCGACCGCGGGGAAGGCGAAGACCGCCGCCGCGCCTTCCTCGGGATTCGGCCGCCACTGCGGCGCGCCGTCGCGGAGGACCTTGCCCGACAGCTCGTCGCCGTGGCCCCGCCGGCGCCGCTCGGCCAGGCCCCGCAGGATCCCGAGGCGATCCGGCCGCGCCAGGTGCCAGACGATGCGCGACGCCAGCTCGCCGGCTTCATGCGCGAACTCGACGCGGCCGGCCTGCCAGCCGGTCGCGGCGCAGATGC
>VBLM01000393.1 GCA_005879095.1 Deltaproteobacteria bacterium | reverse complement strand
CGAACGAAGCCTGATCGCGAGCGCGGCTCAAAAGCGCCTCTTGCGCGCCGACCAGATGCTGCGTGGCTCCCTTGCCGGCCGCCCACTTGCCGAACGAATACAGCGGCAGGATCACTTGAAGGTCCGCGTGCAGCTGCGCGCCCATCTGGCCGCCGAAGAAATCGAGCGTCTTCACCGCCGACGGGTCAGTCGGATTCTTCGCGTACGCGCCGTCGTGCAGATAGTGCTCCGGCGTCGGCCCCGCGACGTATGCGGTGGTCTCGATCGACGGGAACCACGCGTACTGCACTTCCTCGCGCTTAGCCTGCGCGTTCTGCAGCTGCGCGATCGCCTGCTGCACGCGCGGGTCGTTCGTGCGCGCGCGGTCCTGCACATCGCGCAGAGAAAGCCCTGCGGCGAGGAGGAGGGCGATCACTCGTTGGTGTAATCCGAACCCAGGTAGTTGATCAGCTCTTCGCCGACGAGGTAGCGCAAGTTGTTCTCCAGGCGCACCTTCTGCACGAACAGGTCATGCTCGGGGTAGACGCTGGCGGCGTGCTGCGGGCTCTTGAAGTAGAAGCTGAGCCACTCCTGGATGCCCTTCATTCCCGCGCGCGCCGCGAGGTCGCCGAAGAGCGCGAGGTCGAGCACGATCGGCGCGGCGAGGATCGAGTCGCGGCAGAGGAAGTTGACCTTGATCTGCATCGGGTAGCCCATCCACCCGACGATATCGATGTTGTCCCAGCCCTCTTTGTTGTCGCCGCGGGGCTTGTAGTAGTGGATCGAGACCTTGTGCTGCAGATCCTTGTAGAGGTCGGGGTACTTCTCCGGCTCGAGGATCTGTTCGAGGACGCTCAGCTTGCTCACTTCCTTGGTCTTGAAGTTCGCGGGATCGTCGAGGACTTCGCCGTCGCGGTTGCCGAGGATGTTGGTGGAGAACCAGCCCTCCATCCCCAGCATGCGCGCCTTCAGTCCGGGCGCGATGATGGTCTTCATCAGCGTCTGGCCGGTCTTGAAGTCCTTCCCGCCGATGGCCACGCCGCGCTTTTCCGCCAGCTCGATCAGCGCCGGGAAGTCGCACGACATGTTGGGCGCGCCGTTCAGATACGGGACGCCGCTCATGATCGCGGCGTACGCGTAAATCTGCGACGGGAAGATGTTCGCGTGATCCTGATCGAGCGCCTTCTCGAATGCCGCGATCGACTGGTGCTCCGGACCGGCCTCCTGGTACGCCTCGGTGGACGCGCACCAGACCATCACGGCGCGGGTGCACTTGTTCTTGTCCATGAAGCCGCGGATGTCGTGCATCAGCGCATTGGCCAACTCGCGCTTGCTGCCCTTCTTGACGTTCGCGCCCTCCAGCCGCTTGACCACGCTCTTGTCGAAGACGGCCGGCATCGGCTTGATCGAGCTCAGCCGGTCCTTGAGCACCGCGAGGTGCTCGGGAGAGAGCACTTTCGCCTTCGCCGCGGCGGTGTACGCGTCGTCGGGGATCGGGTCCCATCCGCCGAAGACGAGGTCGTCGAGATTCGCCAGCGGCACCAGGTCCTTGATCGTCGACCAGCGCTTCTCGCTGCGCTTGCCGAGCCGGATCTGCGCCATCTGGGTGAGCGAGCCGATCGGCTTCGCCAGTCCGGCCCGCACGGCCTCGACTCCGGCGATGAACGTGGTGGCAACCGCGCCCATGCCGGGCAAGAGGACCGCGAGCTTTCCTTCGGCAAGCGCAACCTTCGACTTGAACTGATCCATCCGCTTCTTCTCCAGTATGAGGCGCGCGCACCCTAACGGCGCGGAGCGACACTGTAAAGGCCTTTCGCCTCTGGACTGCCGCGGTGCGGCAGCGGCCACTGGCATCCTCGCGCGGCGCGGGGCATCCTTGGTGAATGGCCAGACGAAAACTGCCGGCGATCGAGGTCGACTACCAGGTGTTCGCGGTCGGGTCCGAAGAGGAGTTCGGCGCGGTCCGCGAAGTGCGGCCGTCGGAGATCGTGGTCTACATCGAGGACTCCGGCGACACGACGGTGCCTTTGTCGGCGGTGACCGACGTCGTCGAGGAGAAGGTCATCGTCGACATCACGAAGCTCGATCGAAAGATCCGCGACGCAATCGAACGCGCGCACCGCGACGAGGACTACCCGTGAATTAGAAGTGCGGCTGGCTGACGACGACCAGGGTGCCGGCGGAGACGCCGTATTTCTCCAGGGCGCCGACTTCGGCGATCACCTGTTTGCCGGATTTCAGACCGCGGATCAAATCGCGATAAGCGGTGAGCACTCTTCGCGTTTCGCTGGCGGATTCGCGGACCAACTCGACGCGAAAGCGGCGCACGCCGGCTTCGAGCAGCTGCGGCAGACAGCCGGCGGCGCTCTGGGCCCTGGCGTTGAAGACGGTATTGCGGCAGCCGACATCGACGATGACGGGGTGTTCCATCCCGAGCGCGTCGCGCAGGTGGATCAGATGTTTCTCGCAGGGCCGGCCGCAGTCGTGGAAGTCATGCCCGTTCGATAACAGGTGCGAATAGACGCAGTGCTCGTTGTGGAAGAGCGGCAGATGCTGGTGGATGGTCACCTCGAGGCGCGAGGCCGGCACGCCCGCGCAGAGATCGAGCAGCTGAGCCAGATCGAGATCGTACGCCGGCGTCAACGTCGAAAGGCCGAGCCCGAGCAGCGTCCGCGCCGTCAGCGCATTGGTCGCGTTCAACGAAAAATCGCCGTGCACCGTCTCGGTGTGCGGATTGCGCCGGAAGTGCTCGACCGCGCCGAGATGGCGCGCCAGGATTCCGTCCGGCCGCAGCCGTTCGAAGCGCTTGTCGTACCCTTCCTCACCCGGCTTCTGCACCCGCGGCGTCGCGACGACGACACGCGCCCCGCGAGCGCGCACCTTCTCCACCGCGACGCCGAGGCCGACGAGCTCCATGAAGTCGAGCTGCAGTTCGTCGAAGCCGAGTTCGAGCGCGACGTCGACCTGCTCGAGCGTGCGGAGCAGAGGGATCAGCAACGGCTTCTGTTCAGGAACGGCGCGGCCGGGGGACACGAAGCGGCCTGCGGCCTGCATCATGTCCCCGACTCGTCCGGTGCGCACGTGACGCTCCGGCTGGGCCGGTTTGTTCGTGCTCAAACTTTCGGTAATGGCCCGGCGCAGCCGCTTCAATTCCGACGGCGGCAGCGCCAGCGCGCCTTCCAGGTCGAGCGTCAGCCTGCGCAGCTCGAACGAAGTCTCGCCGAACGCGCACAGCTTCTCCCGCAGCAACCCCTCGTGCAGCGGGTGCGCCTGGGCCGCCTGCAGCGGCATCCGGCTCTCGGCGCGCGCGCTCCGGCCGAGGTCGTCGCGCGCCTCGACCACCAGCGGCACGCCGGCCGCGCCACGCACGTTTAAAGAGACGCCGACCTTCCGTTCCTGCGCGGCGATGCGCTTCATCTTCCTCGTGACCTCGGCGTCCTTCGCCTTCCAGACCACGTCGCCGGCGCGAACCAGCCGCAGGTCGAGCGTGCTCTGATCGGGCCCGCCGAAGACGAGCTTCAAAAGGCCCGCGCCGACGACGTCGCAGGCGTGCAGGCCGCCGCGCGGTTCGTCGTCCTCGGGCTTGCCCTGATCGAACAGCATCCGGTCGCCGGCTTTCAGTTCCGGCGCGTCCTTTTCCGCCCGCACGATCACGTGCCGCGCCCGCGCATGGACTTCCTCGACGCGCCCGACGAGCACGCCGCGGTGCCCCGGATAGAGCCCATGCACCAGCTCCTGGTGATCGGAGCCCTTCAAGAAACCGTGCGAGAAGCTGCGCGAAAAGCTGTACCGCAGCTCTTCTTCGTCGCGCTTCGAGAGGACGGCGCCGTCGAGAGCGCGCCGATACTTGTCGACGACGTTCGCGACGTACTCGGGCCCCTTCATGCGCCCTTCGATCTTGAAGCAACTCACGCCCGCCGCGAGCAGCTCGGGCAGCAGATCGTACGCCGCGAGATCTTTCGGGCTGAGCAGGTACTTCACCTGATCGGTCTCGCGGCGGCGCCCGTCGACGATCAGGTCGTACGGCAGCCGGCAGCTTTGCGCGCACTGCCCGCGGTTGGCGCTGCGGTGCTGCAGCGCCTCGCTGGTCAGGCACTGCCCGCTCCAGCTCACGCACAGCGCGCCGTGGACGAAGCACTCGAGCTCCAGATCCGTC
>VBLM01000388.1 GCA_005879095.1 Deltaproteobacteria bacterium | reverse complement strand
AAGCAGGCATTTGCTCTAGGATGCGCATTCGGGGCCGAGCCGGCAGGCCCTTGCCCTTGGACTGTCATCGAGGAGTGCAATGAAGCTCATCATCGAGGACGACGAAGGTCGAAAGACAGTCGTCCCTCTGGTTCGCGACGAGATCACCATCGGCCGCCAGGACGGCAACACCATCCGGCTGACCGAGCGCAACGTCTCGCGGCGTCACGCGCGTCTGGTCAAGGACAACGGGTTCGTCCTCATCGAGGATCTCGGGTCCTACAACGGCGTCCGCGTCAACGGCGAGAAGATCAGCGGCCCCACCAAGATCAAGGAAGGGGACCTGGTCGAAATCGGCGATTACGACCTCGGCATCCAGGGCAAGCTCGACGAAAAGCCCGCTGCCACCTCGCCCAAGCAGACGACGTTGCCGCCGGGAGCGATGAAGGCGCCCATCGTCAAGCAAGCCACCGTGCCGCCGGCGCCCGCGCCCCAGCCGCAAGTTGCCGCAATGGCTCAGGAATCTGTGCCAGCCACGCCGCCGCAAGCGCCGCCACCGCAGCCGGCCACGCCCTCGGCCAGCGCGGGCGGGGCCACTGCCATCATCCGCGTCTCCGACATCATGAAGGCCGCGCCGCAGGTGGAAGCGCGCGACCTGCAGCGCAACGAGATGCCCAGCCTGGTCGGCCTTTCGGGCCCGGCGCGCGGCAAGGAACTGATCCTGATGAAGTCGGAGGTGAAGTTCGGCCGCACCGACGACAACGACATCTCGTTCGACCACCAGTCGGTCTCGCGGCAGCACGCGAAGTTCGTGCTCGACCAAGGCCAGTGGAAGGTGATCGACAACAAGAGCGCCATCGGCGTGCGGGTCAACGGCGAAGAGTACGCCGTCTCCAACATCAAGCCGGGTGACACCATCGAGCTGGGCCACCTCAAGTTCCGCTTCTGCGCCCCCGGCGAGAAGTTCAAGCCGCCGCCGGAGAAGGCGGAAGAAGGGGCCGCGAAGGGTGGCATGAAGCCCACCACGGCCGAGCTGATCGCGGGCGCGACGCAGCCGGGCCGCGGAATGCCCGGGCAGGCGAAGGCGGCGAAAGCGGGACCGCCCATCGCGCTCATCGGCGGAATCGTCGGCGGCGTGGTCGTGCTGGCGGTGCTGGCTTTCCTCTTCCTCGGCAAAGGCAAGAAGCAGGAAGGGGGCGAGGCTGGCGAAGGGGTCAGCGGCGCCGCTGCCGTCCAGGCCGGCGACGCGGCCTTCAAGAAGCATCAATACATCAAGGCCAACGAGCTCTACGAGAAAGCGGAAGCCTCCGGCGAGAAGGTACCGAACAAGAAGCGCGCCGCCGAGGAAGCCAAGTCCGAGGAGCAATACAACGAGATGAAAGCCGCGGTCGACTCCGGCGACGGCGACAAGGCCAAGAATATCTTCGAGAAGTGCGGCGCCGAGTCGACCTTCTATTGCCAGAAAGCGCAGGAGATGGCTGACCCGGTGAAGGCGTCGTACGCGAAGAAGCACTTGCAGGCAGCGAATGCCGCCAAGAGCGCCGGCAAGAACGACGTCGCGCAGACCGAGGCCAACAACATCCTCGCATTCGATCCGAGCAACGCCGAAGCGCAGGCGTTGGTCGCCCAACTGACGCCGCAGGAGAGCGCGACGAAAGAGAGCCCCAGGAAAGAAGGGCCGAGCCCGAAGGAGCGCGAGGCCAAGGCGGCCAAGCTCGTCGCCGACTGCACGGCCAAGCTCAACCCGTCGGTCAAGGACTTCTCCGGAGCGGTCAAGTCGGCCCAGCAGGCGCTCGCCCTGAACCCGGGCGACAAGGCGACACAGGGCGGCGCCTACCGCTGCCTCGGGTACGGCTACGCCTATCTGGGCGATCGCGCCAGCGCCGTGAAATGGCTGGAGAAATACACCCCCTTCTGCACCAACGACTGCGCCCAGGTCCACGCCTTCACCGGTAAATGACGGACTTGGGGAGGTCCCCGAAGCTGCGGTAGATTGACGCTCCGCATCCTCCGAGGACCTCCATGAAGCTCATCATCGAAGACGACGAGGGTCGCAAGACCGTCATCCCCGTCGTGCGCGACGAGATCACCATCGGCCGCAACGACGCCAACATCGTCCGGCTGACGGAAAAGAACGTCTCGCGCAAGCACGGCCGCCTGTTGCGCGAGGCCGGCCACTTCTACATCGAGGACCTCGACAGCTTCACCGGCATCCGCGTCAACGGCGAGAAGATCAAGGGCCGGCATCTGGTGCGCGAGGGCGACCTGATCCAGATCAGCGAGTACGACCTCTCGCTGCAGGCCGGGCCGGACGAGAAACCGAAAGGCGGCGAGAAGGGCCTGGGCGACGACGACGACGAGGCAACGCTGGTCCGCAAGCAGGCGCAGGCGGCGATCACCGGTCCGCACCCGCGCGTGCCGGACACGATTCCGGCGCCCCCGCCGGACGTGCATGTCGCACCGAAGGCGCCGTCCGAGCCGCCGCCCCCGCCCAGGACCGATCCCGATCCGGAGGCCGAGGCCAAGGCGCGCAAGCACGCCGAGACCGCGACCATCCGGCTCTCGGACCTGCGCACCGCCGGTGGCGAAGTCCCGACACAGGACGTTCCCGAAGGAAAGCGGCCCAAGCTGGTGGGCATCTCGGGGACGTACCGGACGCGCGAGTTGATCCTCGATCGCACGCCGATCCGGCTCGGCCGCTCCGATGAAAACGACGTGGAGATCGATCACCCGTCGATCTCGCGCACGCACTGCCGCCTGCATCTCGAGAGCGGAATCTGGAAGGTGATGGACGCGGAGAGCCGCAACGGCGTGCGCGTCAACGGCGAGCCGTACGCGCAGATTGGGCTGCGCCACGGGGACGTGCTGGAGATCGGCCACCTCCGGTTCGCCTTCGTCGAGCCGAACAAGGCCTTCAAGCTGCCCTCCGAGTTCGCGCCGATTCAGCACGGCGTCGCGCAGCCGTTGCAACCCAGCTCGCGCAAATTCGTCGTCGGCGTCATCGCCTTGGCGGTGGTGCTCAGCGCGACTGGCGTGGCCTGGGTGCTGCGCCACAACGAGGAAGACGGCGTCGAGGTCGTGCAGGGCTCGAGGGCCGAGCGCAAGTTCGCGCTGCGATCGGCCGAGGAAGCGCTGGCCGCGCACCGGTTCACCGAGGCGTTGCGCAATCTCGATGTCGCACGCCGCGCCGGCGCGAGCGCCGAGGAGCTGAAGGACTACAACTCCGTGCAGACCGAGGCCCGCAGCGAGGACCTCTACCGCGAGATGGAATCGGCGGCCTCCTCGCAGGACTGGGAGCGCGCGCGCAAGCTGCTCAACGTGCTCACCACCGGCGCCACGTTCTTCGGGAAGAAGGCCGCCGAGAAAGCCGAAGCGATCACCGCCGGCTACGTCAACCTGCACATCGCGGCGGCCGGCCTGATGAAGGGCAAGGACAACGCCGGCTGTCTCGCCGAGGCGCAGCTCGCGCTGCAGGCGAATCCGCAGAGCGCCGACGCGCAGTCGCTGGTCGACGCCTGCAAGTCCGCGCCGGCAGTCTCGCAGTCGTCGGTTGCGCCGCCGTCCGCCCGCACGGCCTCGCTCGCGCCGCGCTCGTCCGCGAGGACGGGCGGCGACGACGGCGAAGCGCGCCGGCTGGTCAACGACGGAAACCAGAAGCTGATCGCGCAGGACTTCGCCGGCGCCATCGCCCTGTATCAGAAAGCGCTCTCGCTCAAGCCGTCGGACGCGGTGCTGGGCGGCATCTACCGCAGCATGGGCATCGCCTTCACCCGCCAGGGCAACATCGAAGAAGGCGCGCACTACTACAAGCTCTACCTGCCGCTCTGCACCAACGCGTCGGAAAAATCCCAGCTGCAGAAGGTCCTCGACGACTACGAAGCGCGCCGGAGGTAGGTATGTCGGATACCGTGTACCCGGTAGACGGGTCCCCCCCGCAGCCTGTAAGGTCCTCCGAACCGGGGGCCCGGGGGACAACCGTGGACATCCGTACACTCGTCGTCGATGACGATCAGGATTCGTGCGACCTGGTCGAGCGCATCCTGAAGAAAGAGGGCTACCGGGTCGGGACGCTGACCGATCCCCGCAAGGTCGAAGACGAGCTGCGCCGCAACGACGTCCACCTCGCCATCGTCGATCTCAAGATGCCGGACCTCTCGGGTCTCGACGTGGCGCAGATCATCAAGCGGCACGATTCGGACTGCTCGGTGATCCTCATGACCGGGTACGCCACGCTCGATTCGGCGGTCTCCGCGCTGCGCTACGGCGTGGTGGACTATTTGAAAAAGCCGGTGCGCGAGGACGAGCTGGTCGGCGCGGTCCGGCGCGCGCTGGCCGCGAAAGGCCTTTCACTGCTGCCCGAAGAAGAGCTGCACCGGAACATCGGTTCGGCGATCCGCGATCTGCGCAAGAAGCGGACGCTGACGCTCAAGCAGCTCGCCAAGCGAACCGGGCTGTCGGTCTCGCTGCTCTCGCAGATCGAACGCGCCGAATCGAGCGCCTCGGTGACCTCGCTCTACAAGATCGCGCACGCGCTGAAGATCCGGCTCCCTGAATTGTTCGCGCGCGTGTAGATTTTCGGTTCGGAATCGGTGTGACGCCGGACCCCCCAGCCGTGGGGGCGCCTCCTCAAACATGCAGAAATCGCTTGGGGTCCGTGCCCTGATGACCTTGGTAGGACGCGATTTCTGAACTCGTCGTCGCCCCCACGGCTGGGGCGTCCGGCTATCTTCCGATCCTGATTCTGCTTCGAAGCCAAATCAGAGTGGGAAGACAGCCGGACGACCGCGATTGGGGGGCGACCGACGAGTTCAGAAAGCGCCTCCTACCAACTGGCATGGGGGCAGCCGGCGTCACACCGAGTCCGAACCTAGGCCAGCACAATCAGCACGTCGCCTTCGTTGACGGGCTGCGTCTCCTTGACGCGGATCTCTTTGACCTTGCCGTCTTCGGGAGCTTCGACCGGCATCTCCATCTTCATGCTCTCGAGAATGACGAGGACGTCGCCGGCCTTGACCTGGTCGCCGACCTTCGTCTCGATCTTCCAAACCGTGCCGGTGATGTGCGCAGGAACGTCGGGCATTCAGATCCTCTCCAGGAAATGGGTGTCGAGCTCGCCGCGCGCGAACGGCTCGCTGGCGAGGACTTTCTGGTGCAGCGGGATGTTCGTCTTCACCCCTTCGACGACGAAGCGGTCGAGCGCCTCGCGCATCCGCGCGATGGCGTCCTCACGCGTCCAGGCGTGCGCGATGATTTTCGCCAGCAGCGAATCGTAGAACGGCGTGACGGTGTCGCCCGCGCGGTAACCGGCGTCGATGCGGATGCCGTCGTGGAACGCGCCGTCGGCGGGGACCGGAGTGTCGAAGCGCTTGATGGCGCCCGGCGAGGGAAAGAACTTCACCGGGTCCTCGGCGTTGATCCGGCACTCGATGGCGTGGCCCTCGACGTGCAGGTCGTCCTGGCCGATCGGCAGGTGCTCTCCGGCGGCGATGCGCAGCTGCAGTTGCACGAGATCGAGACCGGTGGTCGCCTCGGTCACCGGATGCTCGACCTGCAGCCGCGCATTGAGCTCGATGAAAAAAACCTCGTCGCCGACCAGCATGAATTCGCAGGTGCCGGCGTTGGCGTAGCCGACCGCGCGCGCCGCCTGCAGGCCGGCATCGAGCAGCGCGCGCAAGACTTTCGGCCGCGGCCCGGGCAGCACGAACGCCGGCGCCGGCGCCTCCTCGATCACTTTCTGGTGGCGGCGCTGGATGGAGCACTCGCGCGCGCCGATCGCGAGCGTGAGACGGCCGTCGCCGAGGATCTGCACCTCGACGTGGCGCGGCTTTTCGAAATAGCGCTCGAGGTAGACCGCGTCCTTGCCGAAGCTCGCGCGCGCGCGATCGGCGCAGGCGCGCAGCGCTTTGAGCAGCTCGCCCTCGTCACGCGCCACCTGCATGCCGATGCCGCCGCCGCCCGCGGCCGCCTTCACCAGCAGCGGGTAGCCGACCGATCCAGCAGCCGCGCGCGCGGCGTTGTCGTCGCCGACGTGGCCTTCCGAGCCGGGCACCACCGGCACGCCCGCGTTCCGCATCACCGCCCGCGCCTGTGCCTTGTCCTTGATCGCGCGCATCGCGCCGGGCGGCGGGCCGACGAAGACGATGCCGGCGCCGGCGCAGGCTTGCGCGAACTCGGCCTGCTCGGAGAGGAAGCCGTAGCCGGGATGAACGGCTTGGGCGCCGGTCGTTCGAGCGGCGGCGAGGACTTTCTCGATGTTGAGATAACTCTCGCGCGCCGGGGACGGGCCGAGGTGGACCGCTTCGTCGCACGCGTGCACATGCAGCGCATTCGCGTCCGCGTCGGAAAAGACCGCGACGGTCTTGACACCGAGCGCGCGCGCTGCTCTGGCGACGCGGCAGGCGATCTCGCCGCGGTTGGCGATGAGGATCTTGCTGAACACGTCAAGTCCCTCCGCAGGGCGGCGCAGTCTACTCCATGAAATGGCGCGTTGGCTGCGTTGACCGCGCTCGGATCGCGGGCATAGTCTCCGGCTCGACTTGGGAGGGGCACGGCGCGATGAAGAAGAGGGGCCGGCAAGCGCGCGGCAGACGGACCCGGCGGACGTGGGCGCCGGTCGTCGATCTCTCGTCGGTGCGCGCACAGAAACGGCGCGAGCTGGCCGAGCGGCGGGTGCGCAGCGCGCTCGACGAAAACCGCGCCGCGCTGGCGCGTCTTTTCGGCACCGGTCTCATCTTCACCCAGAAGGGCGCGCGGGCCGGCCGCGATCTGCTCTCGGCGCACCAGTCGCTGTTGAAAGTGGTCGATCTCTTCGCCCGGCTGATCGAGCCCAGCGCGCGCGACGACGCCGCGCTGAAGAACCGCGCGGAAGAGGTCTTCGAGCACCTCGACGCGCAGCTGGCGCGCACCGCCCAGCTCTCGGCCCGCACGGGTGAGTTCGTCGCGGGGCGCGGCCGCGACTGACGGCGGCATCACTCGCCAGCTCTCGGCTTCGAGATCTGAATCAGCGGCGGCGCAGGAGCGCGAGCGTGCGCCGACGACGGCGCGAACCGTATTTCTTCATTCACCGTTCCGCAAGAAAGTGGGGATGTCCAGCTCGTCTTCGGTGGCGCCCGTCATCTGGCGCAATTCGTCCCACGAGATGTGGCGCACCGGCCGGTCCGGCGTCGGCGTGCGAGCGGGCGGAGGCGGCGGCGTGCCGGCCTTGGCAGGTCCAGGTGAGGGCGTTGCGGCGCGCGCGATCTCCGGCGTCCGCTGCACGCGCGCGATCGGCCCCGGCTCGGTGACCTGAGGCAGCGCCAGCGATCCCTGCGGCGCGCCGCGCACGATCCGCGTCGCGTCGGTGCGCTCGATCCGCCGCGCATCGCGCGTGGCGAACCCGGTGGCGATGACGGTGATCTTCAGCTCGTCGCCCATCTCGTCGTCGATCACGCTGCCGAAGATGATATTGGCGTCCTCGTGCGCGGCCTCCTGGATGAGCGAGCAGGCCTGGTTGACCTCGACCAGCGTCATGTTCCCGCCGCCGGTGATGTTGATCAGGATGCCGGTCGCGCCGTCGATCTGCACGTCCTCGAGTAGCGGGCTCTCGATCGCCATCTTGGCGGCGATCAGCGCACGTTCGGGCCCGGTCGCGCTGCCGGTGCCCATCAGCGCCACGCCCATGTTGCTCATGATCGTGCGCACGTCGGCGAAATCGACGTTGATCAGTCCCGGGATGGTGATCAGGTCGGAAATGCCCTGCACGGCGTTCAAGAGGACCTCGTCGGCCTTCTTGAACGTGTCGAGCAGCGTCGTGTTCTGATCGGTCACCGCGAGCAAGCGCTGATTCGGAATCGTGATCAGCGTGTCGACCGTGCCCTTCAATTCGCTGATGCCGTGCTCCGCCTGCTTCAAGCGCCGCTTGCCTTCGAAGACGAAAGGCTTGGTGACGACGCCGACCGTCAAAGCGCCGACGCTGCGCGCGAGATCGGCGATGATCGGAG
Source organism: Deltaproteobacteria bacterium (assembly GCA_005879095.1). Lineage (GTDB taxonomy): Bacteria > Myxococcota > Myxococcia > Myxococcales > 40CM-4-68-19 > 40CM-4-68-19. The sequence goes on along the minus strand of VBLM01000388.1, from coordinate 3,177 downwards.
CTCCACCTGTACCGGTGCCACCGCCCATTCCGGCGGTGACGAAGACCATGTCGGCGCCCTCGAGCGCGGCGAGGATGCGATCGCGATCCTCGAGCGCGGCCTGCCGCCCGATCTCCGGATTCGCGCCCGCGCCGAGGCCCTTGGTCACCTGCGCGCCCAGCTGGATCTTTCCCGAAGCGCGGTTGTGCTGCAGCGCCTGGCAGTCGGTGTTGGCGGCGATGAAATCGACGCCGGTGAGCCCGGCCATGATCATCGTGTTGAGCGCGTTGCCGCCGCCGCCGCCCACGCCGACCACCTTGATCTTGGCGCCCAGGTCAGGCTCGGGAATCTTGTTTTCCATTGGGGCAAAACCTCCTTAAAAGAGTTCGCGAACCCAACCGAGAAAGCGTTCCTTGATCGACGCCGCATCTGCGCTGAACGTGCGCGTGCCTTGCCCACCTTGACGGGCGCCATACAGCAAGAGGCCGACCGCGGTCGCGTGCTGCGGACTCTTGACCACGTCGGTGAGGCCGCCGATCCCGCGAGGCAGGCCGCGCCGCACCGGGAGGCCGAGGACTTCCTCGGCCAACTCAGGCATGCCGTGCAGTTGCGTCGTCCCGCCGGTGAGGACCACGCCGGAGGCGAGAAGATCTTCCTGGCCTGCTTTCTGGATCTCGCGCTGCACCAGCTGGAATAATTCCTCGACGCGCGGCTCGATGATCTCGCAGAGGATGCGCCTGCTCAGGACCCGCGGCGCGCGGCCGCCTACGCTCGGCACTTCGATGGTGTCGTCCTTGTCGAGCGAGCTGCCCTGCGCGCTGCCGAACTTGACCTTGATCTTCTCGGCCTCGTGCATCGGCGTGCGCAGGCCGACGGCGATGTCGTTGGTGAGATGGTTTCCACCGAGCGGAATCACCGAAGTATGTTGAATCGCGCCGGCGGAAAAGATCGCCACGTCGGTGGTGCCGCCGCCGATGTCGACCAGCGCGACGCCCAGCTCTTTTTCCTCGTCGGCGAGCGTCGCTTCCGCCGATGCGAGCGGCTCGAGGACGATGTCGCTGACGTTCAAACCCGTCTTGCCGCAGCACTTGACGATGTTCTGCGCGGAGGAAACCGCCGCCGTGACGATGTGGACCTTCGCCTCGAGTCGGACGCCGCTCATCCCGAGCGGCTCGCGGATCCCGTCCTGCTCGTCGATGATGTACTCCTGCGGCAGCACGTGCAGGATCTCACGGTCCTGCGGAATGTTGATCGCGCGCGCCGCGTCGAGCACGCGCTCGATGTCGCCCTGTTTCACTTCCTTGTCCTTGACCGCGACCACGCCCTGCGAGTTGAAGCCGCGGATGTGACCGCCGGCGATGCCGGCGTAGACCGAGCTGATCTCCGCGCCAGCCATCAGCTCGGCTTCCTCGACTGCGCGGCGGATCGAAGCGACGGTCGCTTCGATGTTGATCACCACCCCCTTGCGCAATCCGCGCGACGGGTGCGTACCGATGCCGATCACGTCGATGCCGGTGGGCGTGATCTCGCCGACGATGCAACAGATCTTGGTCGTGCCGATGTCCAGGCCGACGACGATTTCGCCCTTCTTTTGCGACATGGGGTGGCTACCTCTTGTCCGCGAGGGTTGCGGCGGCCTGGTCGGGACGCGCCGGATTGTCGAGATCGATCCGCGCGGCCATCTCGCCACGCCGGGCCAGCGCCGCGCGCACCTGCGCGAGCCGGCGCAGCTTGAGCGGCAGCTGGCTCGAGCCGAGGCGGATTTCTTGAAGACCGTCACCCTGGTGCGCGAAGAGCGTGTAGCCGTCGTCGTCGAGACGCACCTCGGCGAGCGTGCTCACCGCGTATCCCGCGCCGCGCCAGATGTCGAGCAGGTGCAGCGCGCCGAGCAGCCGCAGCTGCAGCTCCGGTCGCGGCATCTGCCGCGAGAGCCCGGTCACGATCGGCAGATCGAGCCCGTCTTCCGCCGCCGCGCGCTTGAACAGCCGCCCTTCCTCGTCGAGCACGTACATCGACTTTTCGCCGAGCTGCACCAGCGCCGCCGGATGGTGCTCTTCGATGTTGACCACCAACGTGCCGGGAAGTCGGCGCGTGAGCAGCGCCGACTCCACCCAGGGGTGCGACTCCATGGCGCGCGCCACGCGAGGCAGATCGACGCGGAAGAGATTTTCTCCCAGGACGAGGCCGCTGCGCCGGATCAGCTCGCTCTCCTGCGCATGCAAGAGCCCGCTGAACTTGATCTCGTTCAGGGCAAACGCCGGCGAGGCGGTGGCCCAGCGCCAGGCCTGCCAGGCGCCGAGGCTGAGGGCCGCGCTCAGCGCCGCCGCCGCCAGCGTGCGCAGCGCGGCGTCGAGGGCGGACTTGAACGCGGTGCGCTCGGCCTCGACGGCTGCGCGCCGCATCACTGCCGGATCGACCGGACGAAACGCTCCAGTCATGGGCTCACCCGCAGGAAAGTTTTTTTCGCATCGGGCAACTGCATCTCGAGATTCTGTTGCAGGAGGATCGGCGCGACGTGATGCGGCTGGAGCTCGGGCGGCAGCGGGGGATTGAAGCTGCCGAACAAGCGCACTTCCGGTTTCAGCTCGATGCCGGTCTTGTCGAGGACGGTCTTGCGCGCGAGCGCGATCAGATCGATCACGTCGGCCGCTTTGGCGCCGCCGAGGTTGACGATGAAGTTGGCGTGCTTGTCGCTGATCTGCGCGCCGCCTTTCTTGTGTCCCTTGAGACCGACCTGCTCGATCAGCCGGCCGGCGAAATCGCCCGGCGGGTTGACGAACACCGAGCCGGAGTTCGGCAGCGTCAGCGGCTGCGTCGCGCGCCGCTTGTCGACGTCGGCCTTGGCGGCGCGCTGCTGCTCGCCGATCTCCGCGTCGGTGCCGCGGCGGATCCGGCAGCGCGCGCGGGAAAGGACGGCGCCGGGCGGCAATTCGCAATGACGGTAGGCGAGCTTGAGATCGGCTGCCGCGATCCAGCGCAGGCCGTCGGGGGTCGCGACCTCCGCTGCGAGCAGATGATCGGCCATGCAACCGGCGGGCGTGCCGGCGTTCATCGCCACCAGGCCCCCGACCGTGCCGGGAATTCCCGCCGCCCACGCGACGCCGACGCCGCGCTGCTCTTTCGCCAGCGAAAGAAAGCGCGCGATCGGAGCCCCGGCGCCGAGCGTGACCACCACGTGATCGCCGGCCTCTTCGACTT
>VBLM01000054.1 GCA_005879095.1 Deltaproteobacteria bacterium | reverse complement strand
CGACATCGGCCCGACGCTGCTCGACGCGCTGGGGCTGCCGCCGCTGCCCAACGCGGACGGCGTCAGCCTTCTGCCCGTGCTCCGCGGTGAAAAGATGCCGCCGCTGTGGCTCTACGCCGAAACCGGTTACACGCACGTCCCTCCGGCCGCCTTCGATCCGGCGCACTACAGCGGTGGGGCGCGCGGGCTCGACGCCTATCGCATCCTCGACGACGGCGCGGTCGAGATGACCGACCGGGCGCACGCGATCGCGCTGCGCGAGAAGGACCTCGGCGCGTACGACGGCGTCGGCTGGCTGGTGCAATGGCGACGGACGGATGGGTCTCTGGCCACGCGCTGCACCGGCCGGTGCTCGCCGGAACTGGCGGCCTGGCTCGAGCGGCAGCGCCCGCGCCGTCCGCAGGGCCGCCCGGCGCGCCGCGACTGATGCATACTGCGGCGGCATGTTCCTCGTCCTGCTCGCGGCGCTCCAGCTGGCGGTAAAGCAGCCGCCGCCTCCCAAACCGAAGCCGCCGCCGTCGAAGCCCGAGGAAATTGACCTTTTGCCTCCGGAAGCCGCTCCCGACCCCACCCGTCAGCGAGCGCTGGAAGCGCAGCTCGCGCGGCGGCGGACGATGCTGCAGCTCCACCAGGCCGCCGGCTTCGCCACGCTCGGCAGCCTCGGTGCGACCGTCGTCCTCGGCCAGCTCGACTACAACGACAAGTACGGCGGCGGCGGCGACACCGGCAAGTACCACCTCTGGCACCGCTGGGTCGGCTTCGCGAGCGCGGCGATCTTCGCGGGAACGGCTTCGCTGGCGGTGTTCGCGCCCTCGCCGATCGCAAAGCCGGTCCGGCTCGACACCGCGACGCTGCACAAGATCGCGATGACCGTGGCCGCCGCGGGATACGCGGCGCAGATCGTGCTCGGCATCGTGACCGCCGCGAAAGAGGGGCAGCCGGTGCAGCGCGACTTCGCGCTCGCCCACGAGATCATCGGCTACACGACTTTGGTCGCCGCCGCCGCCGGTTTCACCGTATTGACGTTCTAGAAATAAATATTCGCCGACAACCAGGATGTGTCTGTGCCGAAGGTCGTGAAGACGCTGGTGCCGGCCGGGCCGGCCAGGTTGGCGAGCTTGAGCGCGACTTCCAGAATCGCGCCGGCCGAGAAGCGGTTGGTGAAGAAGTACTCGACGCCGATCCCGCCGGCGAACCGGATGAATTCCGCGGCGTTGGCCGCCACGGCCGGCGAGCTCTCTCGCCCGATGGCGACCGCCGGCTGCAGGAAGACGCCGACCCGCTCGCGCTTGAGCTGGTACAGCCGCAGTCCGAGCGACGCGCTGACGGTCGCGAAGATCCCCGGTCCGCTCGGCGAGAGCGGAGCGGCGAGACCGAAGTCGGCGCGCGCCGCCATGTCGTTGGCGAGAAAATACGTCACGCCGACCAGGCGCGGGTCAGTCCCGGTCGGCAGATAGAAGGAGACGCCGGCGGTGCCCTTGGCGGTCGGATAGCTGTCGGCAGGCGCGGGAGCGGCGAGCAGGAAAATCGCGAGCAGGTGCATGGAAACCTCCTGCCCGCTCTTGCCATTTTCGGCGGTGGTTTCGATAGGCGCGGTGTGCCCACCCGCCCCTACCTGTGCGCGTAGCTGACCCGCTTCCGATTGATTAACCTGCCTCGATTGACTCAGCGAATGCGACCGACGGCGCACCTGCTGCTCCTGGCAGGCCTTTTCGGCTGCACGGGCAAGCTCGACGTGTCGCTTCCGGGGCCCGTCACCGAGGGCAGGATCGACCCGGTCACAGTCTCCTCGTCGCTGACCAAGGTGAAGGGCCTGCTCACCGGCTATCCGCCGACCGACGCGGAGATCCAGGCGGTCCAGGCCGACCCGAAAGCGCTGCGCGGGCTGATCCAGAAGTGGATCGCGACGCCCGAGCACACGGCGAAGATGCTCGGCTTCTTCTCCAACGCGTTCCAGCAGAGCCAGGCCGTCTCGGCGGACTTCAGCGATCAGCTCGGCGACGCGCAGGGCCGGCTCGACGCGCGCCTGCTCGCGAACCTGCGCGAAAGTTTCGCCCGCACCGCGCTGCAACTCATCGGCGAAGGCGAGCCGTTCACTTCGACGATCACCACGCGGCGGTTCATGCTGACGCCGCGGCTGATGATGCTGTACGCGTATCTCGACGCCATCCAGATCAGCGACTCGGGCAACCGGGTCGACCTGTACGCGCAGGCGCACCCCGGCTTCAGCTTCAAGCTCACCGCGAACGCCGGCGCGCCGATTGCGCTGGCCGACACGCTCGACCCGAGCAATCCGAACTACATGGTCTTCTATGCGCCGCAGCTCGCCGGCGCGCCGTACGACACGCTCTGTCCGCAGGACCCGATCGTCTACAACGGCAGCAAAGGGATGGGGTCGGTCAGCTCCGCCCTCTACATGGTGATGCAGGGCACGCCGCAGTCGTTCAGCGTGCCGCTCGCCACCGGCAAGAACCACACCTGCCAGCCACCGGCGTTTCCGGCTGCGAGCTCGCCGCTCAGCTCCGACGACGACCAGTTGTGGCAGATGGTCGAGATCGTCCAGGCCGGCCCGAACGATGGCGTCTCCAGCGTGCTCGACCTGACCAACTTCCGCACCGGCGGCAACCTGCTCCTGCGCACGCCGCGGGTGGGATTCTTCACCACCCCTTCCTTCCTCGCCGAGTGGAACACCAACAACTCGAACCAGGCGCGGGTGACGGCGAACCAGACGCTGATCGTCGCGCTCGGCCACGGGATGAGCCCGCAGAACGCGACGCTGCCGCCGTCGATCGCGTCGGTCGATCAGACGCATGCGCCCCTCGGAACGACCTGTTTCGCCTGCCACCAGTCGCTCGATCCGATGCGCCAGTTCTTCCGGCAGACGTACAGCTACTACTTCCATCCGCAGGTCAGCTCGAAGCAGACCGCGCTCCCCGGATCGTTCGGCTTCCGCGGCGTGAGCGTGTCGGCGAACGGTATCTTCGACCTCGCGGCGCAGCTCGCGGCACACCCGGATTTCGCCGGGGCGTGGGTGCAGAAGCTGTGCACCTGGGCCAACTCGGCGCGCTGCGACGAGAGCGACGGCGAGTTCCGGCTCCTCGCCGGGCTGTTCGCCGAGAGCAACTACGACTGGAAGACGCTCGAGGTCGCGGTCTTCTCCTCGCCGCTGGTCACGTATCTCGCGCCGACCAGGACCGTTTCGCAGAGCGGAGAGGTGTTTCCGGTCTCGCGCCGCGATCATCTCTGCACGGCGCTCTCCAGCCGGCTCGGCATCGCCGACGTCTGCGGGCTCGACGTGAATACCAAAGTGCCCCAGGACCTGAAGGGGGTGCAGTTCATCGCCACCGTGCTGCCGTCCGACGCCTACAGTCGCGGCGGCGAGGAGCCGGTGCTGGCGAACGACCCGAACCTCTTCTTCCGGACCGGCATGGAGAACATCTGCGCCGCGCTGTCCCGGCGGCTGATCGACGCGGCCACGACCGGCCGCTGGTCGAGCGGCTCGGCCGACGCAGCCATCGCCGACTTCGTGCATACGCTGATGGGCCTCGGGCGCGATCGCGACACGACGCCGATCTCGATCCTGACCGATCACTTCCATTCGGCGATCGGCGCGGGGCTTTCGGCGTCCGATGCGCTGAAATCCACCTTCGTGCTGGCGTGCCTGTCGCCGTCGGTAGTGGGAGTGGGCCAATGACGATACCGCGGCGCAAAGTGCTGCTCGACGCGCTCTTCGGGGCCGGCTGGCTCGGGTTGCGCTCGCTCGCCACCGGCATTCCGCTCGCGGTGCTGGCCAACCCGCGCAAGGCGTCGGCGCAGGCAGCCCCCGCGTGCGCGGCCAATCCGAACGCGCAGTATCTCTTGCTCAGCTCGTCGGCCAACGGCGATCCGCTCAACGCCAACGTGCCGGGCATGT
>VBLM01000053.1 GCA_005879095.1 Deltaproteobacteria bacterium | reverse complement strand
TTCGCGACCGAGACCAAGGAGACGGTGGCGGGCGTGGCGACGATCGGGAACCTGTGGACGCAATTGAACGCGCTCGGCATGCAGGACCGGGTGACGTTCGCGACGATGAATGTCTTCGGCCGCACGCTGAGCGCTTCGAACGGCTCGACCAACGGCCGCAACCACCACGGCGACCATCACGTGACGGTGATGATCGGCAAGCCGTTCAAGGGCGGCGTGGTGGGCGGCGTCGAGCCGTACCAGCGCGAATACCGGGCGATGTCGATCGATGCCGCCACCGGCAACCCCGTCGCCGGCCAGAGTGGAAACGTGCCGTTCTCCGAGACGCTCTCGGCGATGGGCAAGACGCTCGGCGTCGGCTGCGGCGCCAGCGGCGAGACCCTCGACCTGAGCATCCGCGGGGGCAAAGTGGTCGGCGGCACGCTAATCTGAAGATCATGACCGACGAGCTCGGACGCCGCGCACTCCTACGCTGCGGGGCAGCTTGCGCGGCGGCGGCGGCGTGCGGGAAGTTCGTCGACGAGCCGCTGGCGATCGAGGTGGGCGCGCCATTGAAGAACCTGCTCTCGGTGCCGATGGCGCGGCTGCCGGAGCTTGCCCGGCCGGGCGGAAGCGTGCTGCTCCACGTCGACGCGGCCGACGTCCTCGGCCGGCGCGTCTCGATCCTGGTGGCGAACACGACCTCGCAGGGGATGCGGGCGTACGGCGCCTACTGCCCGCATTCGGGCTGCGAAGTCGCCTGGGACGACCGCGCGGATTCGGTCGTCTGTCCCTGCCAC
>VBLM01000390.1 GCA_005879095.1 Deltaproteobacteria bacterium | reverse complement strand
ACGTACGAGCTGCGGATGCGGCTGCAGACGTACCTCTTCGATCACCTCGACCATCTCGAGCTGAACGGTCATCCCACCGAGCGGCTGCCGGGCAATCTGAACGTCAGCTTCGCCTACGTCGAGGGCGAGGCCCTGATGATGGCGATCAAGCACGTGGCCGTCTCCTCGGGGTCCGCCTGCACGAGCGCCAGCCTGGAGCCCAGCTACGTGCTCCGGGCCTGCGGTGTTTCCGAAGATTTGGCGCACACTTCCATCCGCTTCGGCATCGGAAGATTCAACACCGAAGCGGAAGTGGATTTCGTCAAGAAGTATGTGGTCGAGCAGGTGGCCAAGCTGCGGGAGATGTCCCCGCTCTACGAGATGGCCAAGGAAGGGATCGACCTCTCGAAGATCGAGTGGGCCGCTCACTAAGGAGTCTGCAATGGCGTACGGCGACAAGGTCCTGGATCACTACGAGCACCCGCGGAACGTCGGGACGATGGACAAGAATGACCCGAACGTCGGTACCGGCCTCGTCGGCGCGCCGGCCTGCGGCGACGTCATGCGGCTGCAGGTGAAGATCCGCGACGACGGCACCATCGAGGACGCCAAGTTCAAGACCTTCGGCTGCGGGTCGGCCATCGCGTCCAGCTCGCTCATCACCGAGTGGGTGAAGGGCAAGTCGGTGGACGAGGCGATGACCATCAAGAACACGCAGATCGCCAAGGAACTGGCGCTGCCGCCGGTGAAGATCCACTGCTCGGTGCTGGCGGAGGACGCGATCAAGGCGGCAATCGCCGACTGGAAGAAGAAAAGAGCACAGTCGGCTCCTGCGGAGCCGCGTGAGGAGAAGCGGGTCGATGGCTGAGCTTCGCGTCAACGTCACACCGAAGGCCGCGCAGCAGATCAAGGCGCAGCTGTCCAAACGCGCCCACAGCAAGCCGGAAAGCGGCGTGCGGCTGGGCGTCAAGGGCGGCGGCTGCTCGGGGATGAGCTACGTGATCGAGTACTGCGATCGGCCCCGCGCGAAGGACCAGGTCTTCGAAGTGGACGGCGCGAAGGTCTACGTCGATCCCAAGAGTCTCATCTACCTGAACGGCACTACCTTCGACTACGTCGACACCTTCCAGCAGAAGGGCTTCAAGTTCGTGAACCCGCAGATGAAGTCCGAGTGCGGGTGCGGCGAGTCCTTCTCGGTCTGACCATGCTCGACAAATTCGCGCTGCTCGGCGTGCCCCAGGGATTCGACGAACCCGAGGGGATCGACGAGAAGTTCCGCGAGCTTTCGCGCAAGACGCATCCCGACCGGGTGCCGCCCAAAGAGCGCGCACGTGCCGCGGCGCAAATGACTGCGCTCAACGACGCGTACAAGACGTTGAAGGATCCGGTCCGGCGCGCGGAGCATCTGCTCGCGCTGCGCGGTGTCTCGGGCGACGTGAAAATGACGCCCGGGTTTCTCGAGCAGACGCTGGAGGATCGCGAGAAGCTGCTCGAGGCGAAGGAGTCCGGCAAGCCGCTGGACGACCTCGCGCGAGGCGTGCGCGAGAAGCGCGATCAGACGCTGGCGGAAGTGCGCTCTTTACTCAATGGTGGCGGGGACTTGCGAGCGGCCGCCGAGATGCTGGCGCGGAGAGGCGGAGATCTTCTGATGGCGCTCTTCCAGATCAGCGAACCGGGCGAATCGCACGCCAAAGAAGCCTGCACGACGGGCGCGGTGGGCATCGACCTCGGCACCACGAATTCGCTCGTCGCGATCGTGCTCGGCGACGACAAGCCGCGCGCGCTCGCTGTCGACGAGGGTTCGACGCTCCTGCCATCGGTCGTGCATTACGCCGAGAGTGGCGGGCCGGGATCGGTCGTGGTCGGGCAGGCGGCACGCAGGCTGGCGGCGGACTTCCCGCGCGACACGATCGTCAGCGTCAAACGGTTCATGGGGCGCTCGTCGGCCGATCCGGAGACGCGCCGGTTGAGTCCGTACAAGTTCGCCGAAGGCTCGTCCGGCGTGGTGCGATTCGTCGTCGACGGCGGGCGGGTGGTGAATCCGGTCGAGGTCTCGGCCGAGATCCTGCGCGCGCTGCGCAACCGGGCCGAGGAGCGCTTGGGGATCAAAGTCCAGCAGGCGGTGATCA
>VBLM01000389.1 GCA_005879095.1 Deltaproteobacteria bacterium | reverse complement strand
CGCAATCGCGCCGGTATCACTTCGAGATCGACGGTCTCTACGATTCGCGCTGGCCGGCCGAGGCGGTGATGGCGAGCATCGTCGATACCGCCTCGAGCCCGATCGGCACCGGCATCCTCTTCTCGCGCTGGGGCAGCGGCCAGCCGGGCGGGCGCGGCGAGGGATGGGGCCTCGGCCTTTCGTATTCGGGCGCCATCGGGCAGGCGCTCTACGCCGGCGCCCAGAGCAAGTTCCTGCACTACCGCGGGCCGGACGGCCTCGCTGCCAAGTGGGCGCAGGACGTGGGTATCCTCTCGCGGCGTGGCAATTTCGCCTGGGCAGCGGTGGTGCAGAACATCTCGACCGAGAAACTGCCGCTCTTTCCGCTCACCGGGACCGTCGGCATGGCCTGGGGTACCGATACCGACTGGCACCAGGCTTTCGACTACAAGGCCGATTTTTCCGACAGCAGCAACGTGAAGCACAAGGCGGCGCTGGGCGCGGAAGTCCTGATCGAGGACTCGATCGCGCTGCGCGGCGGGGCAACGTGGGACGCCTCGGCGCACCTGTGGTGGGCGTCGGCGGGCATCGGCTTTCTCACCGAAAAGGGCGGGCTGCAACTGGTCTGGCGGCGGCGCGTCTCGGGCAGCTACGACCAGTTCTTCATGGCCGCGCTGACGCTTTATCTCGAGTAATTACCTTGCGATACGAGGCGCGACCAGTGGCTGGCCGGTGGCGGGGTCGGGGACGACGTCGACCTCGGTGGCGTAGGCGGGAGAGAGAATGTCGGGGCGAAGGACGTCGGCCGGCGCGCCCTCGGCGATGACGCGGCCGGCGAGCAGGAGCACCAGCCGATCGCAGGCGGCGCCGGCGAGGGCGAGATCGTGCAGCACGAGGAGCGCCCCGCCGCCGCTCCGGGCGCGCTTGCGCAGGGCGTTGACCAGCAGCACCTGGTGAGCGAGGTCGAGGCTGGCGGTCGGCTCGTCGAGGATCAGGAGAGCCGCGTCCTGCGCGAAAGCGCGGGCGAGGAAGACGCGCTGCCGCTCGCCGCCGGAGAGCTGTGACACCGAGCGGCCGGCGAGATCGAGCGCGTCGGCTTCGGCGAGCGCGGAGTCGGCGCGCTCGAGGTCGCGCGGGCCCTCGAGCATCCAGAGGCCGAGGTGCGGCGCGCGGCCCATCAGCGCGACTTCACGGGCGGTGAAAGCGAGGTCGTGCGGCTGCTGCTGCGGCAGGAAGGCGACGCGCTGCGCCCGATCGCGGCGGGTGAGCCGCTGCAGCGGCTCGCCCTTGAGGAACACGTCGCCCGAAAAGGCGGTGAGCAGGCCGCAACAGATCCGCGCCAACGTGCTCTTTCCCGCGGCGTTGGGCCCGATCACGCCGACCACCTCGCCGGCGCGGACCGCGAGCGAGGCGCCGGCGACAGCTTCGGGTGCGCCCGGGGCGTGCCGGAAATGCAGGTCGCGGGCCTCGAGCAGGAGCGTCATCGGCGGCTTCGCAGCAGCATCACGAAGAGCGGCGCGCCGATGATGGCGGTCACCGCGCCAACTGGCGGCTCGGCGCCGAGGCCGCGGAAGAGGACGCGGGCGAGGGCGTCGGCGAGGACGAGGAAGGCGGCGCCGCCGAGTGCGGAAGCTGGCAGCACGACGCGGTGATCGGGTCCGACGACGAGCCGGACGGCGTGCGGCACGACCAGGCCGACGAATCCGACCAGGCCGGTGAACGCGACCGCGATGCCGACCGCGGCGCTGGCGGCGAAGAAGGCGAGAAGGCGCGTGCGGGAGACGTCGACGCCGAGCGCCGCGGCGCCCTCGTCGCCGAGGGCGAGCAGGTTCAGGCGGCCGGCGAGGGCGATCAGCACCAGCGCCGGGACGAGCAGGGCGATGCCGGCGCCGGCGAGCAGCGGCATCGCTTCGTAGCCGAGGGTGCCCGAGAGCCAGAGGAGGACGGCCTGCGTCTGATCGGGCTGAAGGATCGACTCCATCGAAAGCACGATCGCCGAGGCAAACGAGTTGAAGACGACGCCGACGAGCAGCGCGCGGGTGGGTTCGAGTTGGCCGCGGCTCCTGCCGAGCGCGAAGACGAAGAGGGCGGCGGTGAGCGCCCCGGCGACCGCGGCCAACTGGGCCGGGAGCAGGCCGACGAAGGAAGCAGCCGAGAATGCCGCGGCGCCGACCGCGGTGCCGCTTGCCGCCACGACGATGGCAGTGCCGACTGCCGCGCCGCCGGAAAGGCCGAAGACGAACGGATCGGCGAGCGGATTTCGCAGGAGGGCCTGCAGGGCGACGCCGGCGACCGAAAGCGCCGCGCCGACTTCGGCCGCGAGCAGCACGCGAGGGACGCGCAGGCGGAAGAGCACGGTCGCGTCGGGCTCTTGGCCGTTCAGGGCGGCACGCAACGAAAGCTCGCCGGCGCCGGTCGCGAGGCCGGCCGCGAGCGCGGCTGCGACCAGCGGCAAGAGCAGCGCGACGGCGAGGCCGGCGCGGGTCGCGGCGGAATGCTTCATGGGCTTTTCAGGGCCGCGGCGAGGTCGTCGAGCGCCTCGGGAATGCGCGGGCCGGGATGGAGCAGCGCGGTCGATCGCAGGGTCGCGACGCGCACCTTGTCGAGGCCCGGCACCGGCGCGCGGCCTTTTGGCGCCTCGATGCCGCAGAGTACGATCACCTCCGGCGCCGCCCGGACGGCGGCTTCGGCGCTGAAGCGGAAGAACGGCTTCTCTGCGTTGCCTGCCGCATTCCCTCCGCCGGCGTCCTCGAGCAACTGGCCCGCGAAGCCGGTTCGTCCCGCCACGACCAGCGGATCGAGGCCGAAGACGAGCAGCGCCCGGACGCGCGGCTTGCCGGCGGCGGCGGAGCGGGCGCGTGCGCGGGCTTTTTCGATCTGCTCGTCGACGGCGCGCCCTTTTTCGGGAACGCCGAGCAGGTTCGCGATTCCGGCGATGGCGTCCTCGATGTCCTGCACGGTCGCGAGCGGAAAAGCCTCGATCGGCACGCCGAGCCGCGCCACCGTCTCGACCGGGCCGCGGTTCGCCGGCGCCGGCTCGGCCAGCACCAGGTCCGGTTTGACGGCGAGCACCGCCTCCGGCTGCGGGTCGTTGTACCCGCCGATGCGCGGCAGCTTCGCGACGCGCGGGTCGTCGTCGAAGCGGGTGACGCCGACCAGCTTGTCGCCCGCCTCCAGCGCCAGCACGACCTCCGCCAGCGACGGTGCGAGCGTGACCACCCGCTCGGCCCTCGCCGGCGACGGCGGTCCCAGGTGCTGCCGCGGACCCGCGGCGACCAATAAGAGAGGCAGCAGCCTGATCAAGGCACCACCACCCACTGCGCGGCGGCGATCGAGTTGGTCTGGCGGTTGGTCACGATGGCCTGGTCGTCGTCGAGCGGAAAGATGTTGTACGGGTTCGAGCCGTCGCCGAACGAGGCGGCCTGGACGATTTTCGGTCCGCCCTTAGCGGTGAGATCGATCTTCTGCGCCGAATTGCTGCCCGACGCCACCGTGAAGAGGAAGTTGTCGCGGGAGCGCAAGTCCTGGAGGATCGACGTCCCGCTCGGATACGTCAACGCCTTGTTGTCGGCCGTCATCGTCGCGCCGCTGACGGTGACGAGCGAGAGGGTGTTGTTTCCGGAGTTGATCACCGCCACGCGGCCGTCGAAAGTCGAGGACATCTCGCTGGGCGTGGGGCCCACGGCGACGCTGCCTTTGGCCGCGCCGGTCGCGGAGTCGAAGCGGAAAAGGGTGCCGGCGATGTCGGAGGCGCAGAGCGCGTAGAGGTCGCCGTAGAGGATGAGCACGTCGGCGACATAGGAAAAGCCGGTCTTGGGAGTCTGCGGGCAGTCCAGCGTCAGGGCCGCCATCGAGGGATCCGCGGTGAACGTGGCGCGGTCGACGCTGAAGACTTGCAGTGAGAACGCGTCGCCCATCCAGATTTTCGCCGCTCCGGGCGCGACTCCGTTGGGCACGCGGCCGTCGGGAATCGCGGCGCGGCGGGTGACTTTCGCGCCGGCGGGATCGACCTCGACCAGCGCGCGGCCGCTGTCTACGCCAGAGAAGTTGCCGGAGCAGGGCGCATAGAGGAGGCCGTTCGAGTCGCGGACGAAACCGGGGTTTTGGCACTGTTTTTCGTCGGACCCGCCGAGGTCGATGAGCGTCTGCGCGCCGGTCGAGGGGACGATGCCGACGAGGAAGCCGGGGCCGGCGTTGACGACGGTTTGCGCGGCCGCGTCGTAATACTGATTCGAGATGGTTGCGTAGACCTTGTCGCCGACCTGGGCCAGCCCCTGGGGGTTGGCGTTGCCGGGGTGCGCCGGGTCGTACGGCTTGAGCTGAGCGCCGGTGGGCAGGGCGATGCTCTTCTGCGCCGGTGGCGCCTTGTACTTTCCGCCGCAGGCGGCGGCGAGGATGAGGGCAAATGCGGTGCGTTTCATGGCTGCTCCTTTGTCACAGCCGGGCGCGCGCGATCAGTGCGAGCGAGAGCCCGGGCAAGGGGTACTGGAAGAGGTCCTGCTGCGTCTGGTCGTCGAGGAGATTCTTGACCTCGAAGTCGATCCACAGCGGCCCGACGGCGCGGATGCCGGCGCCGGCGTCGATGCGCAGTTGTGCGGGAAGGTGGGCGCTGTCGAACGCGTCGCGGGGCATCTCGCTGCGGAAGGTGAGGCCCGCATAGCCTTCGAGGCGGTCCCCGCGGCGCGCCAGGCGTCCGAAGAGCTGGTGCGGCGGGCGGTAGACGAGGTGATGGCCCTCGAGGCCGCTGCGCAGGTTGACGGCGTCCAGGAACGTGTAAGCGGCCTCGGCGGTGACGCCCCAGGGCAGCGAGCCTGTAGCCTGCAATTCGACGCCGGCGATGCGAGCGGCGCCGGTGTTGTAGGGCTTGCTGCGGAAGGGTGGGTAGAGCTGGTAGAGGATCAGCTCCCGATAGCGCGACCAGAAGACATTGGCGGCGAGGGTGAGGTGCGGCGACCGCCAGGCGGCGCCGGCGTCCGCGGACCAGGCCCGCTCCGGTGAAAGCGTCTCGTTGGGCGCGACGCCGCCCTGGTCGAGATAGAGCTCGGCGAACGAGGCGGGGCGGAACGAGAGCCCCCAGCCGGCGCGGAATTCGAGCGGTCCGGCGGGGCGGACGGTGGCGGTGACGCCGGGACTTACGGCGGTATCCGGGCCGACACGATCGATCCGGAGGGCCGGATGAACGGTGACGTCGAGCGGCAGGACGACGTCGTCGCTCAGCGCCAGCGAGGTGAGCGGACGTCGGTGTGAGCCGGTCGGCGCGCCCGCGATCCATTCCTCGCCGCCGGAGATGATCGCCTTCAGAAACTGGCGGCCGCCGAGCTGCGCGGCGATCTCGCCTTCGGCGCGTGCCGTGGAAGACCGCTCGTCCGAGCGCGGGCAGTCGGCCCCGCCGTCCGTGCAGTCGTTCGTGAGCTGCACGCCGCGCAGCTCGATGCGATCGGCGCGTCCCCAGGCCCGGACGGCCCAGGCAAGGCGTCCTGCCGAGCCGCGCAGCCGTGCGCCGGCGAGGCCTCCCTGATCGAGCG
Source organism: Deltaproteobacteria bacterium (assembly GCA_005879095.1). GTDB lineage: Bacteria > Myxococcota > Myxococcia > Myxococcales > 40CM-4-68-19 > 40CM-4-68-19. The sequence continues at coordinate 1,596 of VBLM01000389.1, read as the reverse complement.
ACCGCGAGTGCGTCGTGGTCAACGTCACCGCCCCGGGCAGGCCGCGATCTCCGGCCGTCGCCTGGAGCAGCAGGTCGAGCTCGGTATCCGCGGCCGGTCTCTGTTCGAGGCGGAAAAGTCCGGATGCTCTCCGCGCGTCGGAATTCTGCCGGGTGTAGCCGTAAAACGTGGGCGCCTCGGGCGGGACGCGCGCGGCGTAGTCGAAGTCGCCCGCGGTCCGGTCGAGCTGGATGCCAAGGAGCGCACCTCCGGAGGCGAAGTCGCCCTCGACTTGCGCGGTTCCGAACGACCCGATCGAGGCCTGTGCTCCTCCGCTGGGACGCGACGTCGCCCTGCGCGGCACGAGCTCGACCGCTCCGCCGAGCGCCCCCGCACCGAGCTGCGCTCCGAGGACGCCGCGGCTGACGATCATCCGATCGAGCAGCGCGGCAGGCAGGGTGGCCAGATCGATCGAGCCTCCGCCCGGACCCTGCAGAGGGATTCCGTCGAGGAGGATCAGCGATTCGTCCGCGCTTGCCCCGCGCAGCGAGAGGCTGGCGGACTGCCCCGGCGCACCCGACTGGTGCACCGTCGCGCCCGGCGAGGTTGCAAGCACCTCCGCCGCGGAACGCACCTCTCCGCTGAACCGGGCCATGTCGACCGTGGTTCCGGCGGCGCCCGGCGCCTGCGCCGATCCGCCCGGCCTCTCGCCGGCGACCTCGATGGTCTCGCCCACGCCGCCGTCCGTCTGAGCGCGCGCGGCAAGCGGCGCTTCGGCGAGGACGGCAAGCAGCAGTGCAAGGCGCCCGGCGGCGCGGAACGGCGGCAAGTGGCTCCCCTCTTTCTCTCGAAGAGGCGAAAGCGCATTGACGCCGCCAGGCAGGTCTCCTGGCTCCCGGGTCTGCAGCGCCCTTCGCGCTGCGCGCCGTCCCTCCTTCCCCGCCCCTTTCCGGACGAGTGGATCTGCGGGACTGGCTGCCCGGCTACAGTGGCGGGACCGCGCCGGCGTTCGACCGGCTTCCCTCGAGGCCCCCTTCCGGGGGCGCCACGGCGGCGGACTTCAGCTGTCGACGCGGCTGTACCGCTTGTCGGCCTTTGAGGTCAAGGCCGCAGCGGCCGCAGCGTGGTGTCGCCGGCCACCGCGAGGTTGGCCCGGAGCTTGTGGACGAGGTTGCGCATGCCTTTCATGCGCGAGAGCTCTTCCAGGCTCGCGAACGGCTTCTTCTCGCGGCGTTCGACGATCAGCTCCGCCCGTTTCTTGCCGATGCCCGGCAAGAGGCGCAGCTCGGCCTCGGTGGCGCGGTTGACGTTGAGCACGCCTGTCATGGCCGGCTTGTCGGGTTTCTTCCGGGGCGTTTTCGGGTGTGGCGCGGCCGATTCTGCCACCGCAGCGGACGCAGACGGGTCCGCTGCGGCGAACAGGAGCGCCGCGATCAGCGGCATGTACATGGCGCTCTAAGCCTCGGCCTTCTCGGCGAGCTCGCCGCGCTCCTTGCGCCGGTCGTCGTCCTTGATCTCGCGGATCTGGACCTTCCCGCCGATCGGCAGCGCGTCGAGATAGATGTTGTAGCTGCCGTCGTGGTTCCGGAAGGCGGTGCCGATCCGGTTCCAGAAGCT
>VBLM01000385.1:3649-8035 GCA_005879095.1 Deltaproteobacteria bacterium | reverse complement strand
GCGGTGCCCGGCATCATCGACGCGCACGGCCATCCGCTGCTGCACGGACGCATGTTGGCGGAAGTGCGGCTGCAGGGCGCAGCCTCGGAGCAGGAGTGCGTCGAACGCGTGGCGCGGTATTCGCAGTTCGTGCCGGCCGGGCAGTGGATCCGCGGCGGCGGCTGGGATCAGAACCTCTGGCCTTCGCGCGATTTTCCCACCAAGACGTTGCTCAGCGCCGCTACGCCCGGCCATCCGGTCGCGCTGGCGCGCATCGACGTGCATGCTTTGTGGTGCAACGATCTCGCGCTGCAGGCGGCGGGGATCGACAAACGCACCGCCGATCCGCCTGGCGGGCGGATTCTCAAGGCCGAAGACGGATCGCCGACAGGAGTCCTGATCGACACCGCGATGGATCTGGTGCGACGCGCGTTCGCCGCGCCCGCGCCGCGGGAAGCGGAAGAGACGATCCTGCGATCGCTGCAGGCGCTGTCCGCGGCCGGCATCACCGCGGTGCACGACGCCAGCGCGGGGCCCGAGGTGCTGCAGGCCTACAAGCGCCTCGCAGAGCGCGACGCGCTGCCGCTGCGCATCTACGCGATGATCGACGGACAGGGCGCCGGGCTCGACGAGCAGATCGCACTCTGGCGCGAGACGCCGCGCATCGGCAGGCTGACGGTGCGGGCGGTGAAATTCTTCGCCGACGGCGCGCTCGGCAGCCGCGGCGCCGCCATGTTCGAGCCCTACGAAGACGAATCCGGCAACAAGGGCCTGTGGCTGATGGACCCGCCCGAGTTGGAGAAGCGGATCGCGAAAGCGGCGGCGGCCGGATTCCAGCCGTGCGTGCATTGCATCGGCGATCAGGCGTGCGCGGTCGTGTTGCAGATCTTCGCTTCGAAAGTGCCGCACGATCTGCGGCCGCGCGCGGAACACCTGCAAGTGTTGCGGCCGCGCGACGTGCCGCTGCTCAAGCGCTCGGGCGCGGTCGCTTCGATGCAGCCGACGCACGCGACCAGCGACGGGGCGTGGGCCGAAGCGCGGCTCGGCCACGGGACCGACCGGCAGCGGGGCGCGTACGCCTGGCGGCAGGCGCTGGAAGCAGGCGCGCCGCTCGCGTTCGGCAGCGATTTTCCCGTCGAGAGTTTCGATCCGCGCGAAGGGCTCAAAGCCGCCGTCGCGCGCAAGACCGCGAGCGGCGCGGTGTGGATGCCGGAGCAGCGGCTGACGCGTCTGGAAGCGTTGCATGCATTCACGACCGGCGCCGCTTATGCTGAATTCGAGGAGGGCCGCCGCGGTCTGATCCGCGAGGGATTCGACGCCGACATGACCGTCTTCGCCCGCGACATCCTCACCGTGCACGTCGACGAGCTGCCCAAGGTCGCGGTGCAGGCCTCCGTCGTCGGCGGGCACGTGGAGCACGCGGGATGATTCCGGCGCCGAAAGAGAACTGCCCGGATGTCGAGGATTGCATCGCCGATCCGTCGGAGATCGGCCACGTCTGCACCTACGGTCCGATCTGCGGTACCTGCGTCGTCTATCGCGTGCTCGAGACGCGCAATGGCTTGTTGCTCGGCACTTGCCGCATCCGCACCGATCGCGGCGAGTTTCCCTGCACGGCGCCGATCTGCGACAGCTACGTTCCGCGCGCCGGCGCGCTCGACGCGAAGGGCCGTCCGACGCAGGCAGGCGAATCCGCCATCGTGCAGATCGCGCGCGCGCACAAGACGCAAGCCGCGCGGGCGCGGCGTGAGATGCCGGCGCCGGCGCCACGTCCGAAGATTCCCGATGGCCCGGTTGGAGAGCTGGAGATGACGCGAGAAGAGTTGAAGTCGTTGATCCGCGAGGCGATGGACGAGGAGCGCGGCGGCGGACTCGCGCACCTGGCGCCAAGGTGGGAGGGCGGCACCGCTGTCTTGAAACCTGCCGATCCGGCGCTTCAGCCGAAGGAGCTTCCGCTGGAAGCGCTCTTTCACAAGGTGGTGATGATCCGCGACAAGCTGCGCGTGCTCGAGCAGAAGATCAACGCCAACGCGAAGCTCACCGACGCGGAGAAGGTCGATCTGCAGGCGTACATCACCGGCTGCTACGGGTCGCTGACGACGTTCAACGTGCTGTTTCGCGATCGCGACGACGCCTTCCGGGGCGCGGGTGGCAAGGAATGATCCTCGCCCTCTTGCTCGCGCTGGCGCCGGCGAAGCTCGCGCAGATCCAGTCCGTCCTGCAGGCCCACAAGCTCGACGGCTGGCTCTTCTTCGATTTTCGAAAGTCCGACGAGATCGCCTATCGCGTGCTCGGCCTGGCGAACGCCGGCGTGCGCTCGCGCCGTTGGTACTGCCTGATCCCGGCACGAGGCGAGCCGCGCAAGCTGGTGCACGCCATCGAGCCGGAAGCGCTCGACGGTGTGCCGGGCACGACCGCGATCTACGCGTCCTGGCGGACGCGCGATCATGAACTGGCCGCGATGTTGCGCGGACTGCGGAAAGTCGCCATGCAGTATTCGCCGCGCAACGACATTCCCACCCTCGGCCGCGTCGACGCCGGCACGGTCGAGCTCATCCGGTCGCTGGGGCTCGAGGTGGTGTCGAGCGCGGACCTGGTGGCGGAGATCGTCAGCCCATTGTCGCCTGAGGAGCTCGCGTCCCAGGCGCGCGCGGCGGAGCTGCTGTCGGGCGATCTGGATGCGGTCGCGCAGGAAGCGGCCCGGCGCGTGCGCGATGGGAATCCGGCCACCGAGTACGAGCTGCTCAAGTTCCTGCAGGCGCGCTGGGCGCAGGAGGGAATCGTATCCGAAGGCGGAGCGGTAATCGCGGTCGACGCGCACTCGGCCGATCCGCACTATTTGCCGACGGAGAAAAACTCGGCGGTGGCCGGTCGCGGAAGCGTCCTGCTGCTCGATTTCGCCGCGCCGCTGAACGCGCCCGGTAGCATTCCCGGCGATCTGACGCGCGTCTATTTCCTGGGCGACAAAGTGCCGGAAGAAGTCCAGCGCATTGCTTCGATCGTTTTCCAGGCGCGTGATGCCGCGCTGCGGCTGGTCCAGTCTTCGAAGCTGCCGACCGGCGCGGAGGTGGATGGGGCCGCGCGCGGAGTGATCGCGAAGGCCGGCTACGGCGACCGGTTCATCCACCGCACCGGCCACAACATCGGCCTGCGCACGCACGGCGACGGCGTCAACAACGACGACTTCGAGACGCACGATGCAAGGCGTCACCTTCCGGAGACGTGCTTTTCGATCGAACCGGGAGTCTATCTTCCCGGCCGCGGCAAGGTCGAAGTGCACGGCGGCGCCGGGCAGACGTCGGTGCCGGCGCTGCTCGCTTCGCCGTAGATCGAAACACGGCGCGCGGCGTTCGTAAGCCGCATGCTCACTCTTCTCCTGGTCGCGGCGCTCCACGTCAATACTCAGCTCGAGCACTCCTTCCTCTCTGAGAAATCGGGTGGGGAAGTGTATGTGCAGGTCGATCTCGCGGCCGACGCAGCAAGTCAAGAGACGCATCGCGTGCCGGTCAACGCGGTGATGATCCTCGACCGCTCGGGATCGATGCAGGGCGTGAAGATCGAGCGCGCGCGCGAAGCGGCGCGGGCGTTGATCCAGGCGCTCGGGCCGAGCGATCGATTCGCGATCATCGATTTCTCCAGCGGGGCGCGAGTGCTGGTGCCATCGACGGAAGCGACGCCGGCGGCGAAAGAGTCGGCGCTGGCGATGATCGCGGCCGTGCACGCGGGCGGCGGAACGAACCTGTCGGCGGCGTTCGACGCCGCGGCGCCGCAGCTTTCCGAAGGGCGCGCGCACAGCCGGGTCGACAAGGTCTTCGTCGCTTCCGACGGGCAGGCGAACCAGGGCATCTCGGCGCGTCCGGCGCTGCTGCGGCTGGCGCTGCAGGATTTCGGCGCCGCCACGGTGAGCACCTTTGGAATCGGCGAGGATTACGACGAGCAGTTCATGACACAGCTGGCGGTACAGGCGGGCGGCCGCGCGCGCTACGTCTCGACCGGCGCCGATCTGCCGCAGGCGTTCGCCATCGAATTCTCGCGCGCCACGAAGGCGGTTGCGCACGACGTGCGGCTCGACGTCCGCCCGTTCAAGAACGTGCGCGTCATCCACGTGGTCGGCTTCGAAGGACAGAACGTGCGTCTGCCGGACATCGCCGCGGGCGAGGAGCGGCGCGTGCTCGTCAAGCTGGCGGTGCCGCCCGGCCGCGGCACGGCCGAGCTCGCCGACATCGAGCTGACGTATCGCGACGCGCGCGGTACGACCCAGAAGGTGCGCGCAACGGCGCAGGCGCAGTACACGGCCGACACGGTGAAGCTCGACGCGCAGAAGCCGAACCAGGTCACCTGGCAGGCAGCGATGGGCGAGATGGCCGACAGCGCGAGCAACGCGCTCCGCTACCAGGCGGCGAACGA
>VBLM01000385.1:0-3607 GCA_005879095.1 Deltaproteobacteria bacterium | reverse complement strand
TACCAGGCGGCGAACGAGCCGGAACGGGCGAAGAGGGAACAGGACCATCTGCAGCAGATCGCCGCGACCGCGGCGGCGGCGGCTCCAGCGCCGGCCGCGAAGAAGCTCAAGGAGCGCGCCGAGTCGTACGGACAGAAGCTGTCCGCGAGCGGCGCCGGCGTGCAGTCGGAGCGCAAGGCCCTCTCGGCCGATGCGTCGGAGGAATCGACCCGGCCGGTCGAGTTCTGAAATATTCGCGGCGATTCGGTGTTAGAGGGCGGCATGCGCACACTGCTTGCCGTGCTTCTGCTCTGCTCCACTGCAGCCCGCGCCACGCCTGCCGAAGACGAAGCAGCCATCCGCGCGACCTGTCTCGACTACATCGAGGGCTGGTACACGGGGGACGCGGCGCGCATGGAAAAGTCGCTGCATCCCGACCTCGCGAAGCGCATCGTCACGCGCGACGACAAAGGCCGTTACCGCCTCGGTCAGATGAGCGCGATGGGCCTGGTGCAGGGAACGCGCGAGGGCGGCGGGACGAAGACGCCGGCTGGCGAGCAGCAGAAGGACGTGACGGTGCTGGACATGTACGAGAATGCGGCGAGCGCGAAGATCGTCGCCTCGGCGTGGATCGACTACCTCCATCTCGCGCGGTGGAACGGGCAGTGGAAGATCGTCAACGTGCTCTGGGAGCTGAAAGACGTACGCCGGCGCCGGTGCCGCCGCGCGGGTTGTAGCCGCGCTCCTTGTCGACCGACGCGGGACCAGCGATGTCGAGGTGCGCCCACGGCGTCTTGCCGACGAAGTGCTGGAGGAAGAGCGCGGCGTTGATCGACCCGCCGTAGCGCCCGCCGGTATTCTTGAGATCCGCGACCGGGCTCTTGATCAATTCTTCCATCTCCGGCGTGAGCGGCATCCGCCAGAGTGGTTCCCCCGCGATGCGCGCCGCGTCCGAAATCTCCGCGGCCAGCGCGTCGTCGTTGCTGAACAGTCCGGTCGTCCACGGTCCGAGCGCGACGAGGATGGCCCCGGTCAGCGTCGCCAGATCGATCACCGCGGCCGGCTTTTCTTCGACTGCCCAGGCGAGCACGTCGGCGAGCACGAGTCGTCCTTCGGCGTCGGTGTTGAGCACTTCCACGCTGGTGCCGTTCTTGCCGGCGATCACGTCACCGGGCTTGTACGCCGTCCCGCTCGGCAGGTTCTCGCAGGCGCCGAAATACGCGCGCACGGGAAATGGCGGTTTCAAAGCAGCGACGAGCCGCATCGCGGCGATCACCGCTGCGGCGCCCGCCATGTCGACCTTCATGTTCTCCATTCCCTGCGCGGTCTTGATCGAGAGCCCGCCGGAGTCGAACGTGATCGCTTTTCCGACCAGCGCAATCGGTGTTCCTCGCGCCTCGTACGAGATGCGCACCAGCTGCGGCTCCTGCGCGCTGCCTTGCGATACGGCGAGGAAGAGGTTCATGCCGAGCTTGCGAATCTGCGCGCGAGACAGCACCTCGCAGCGCAGGCCGTGCGCGCGCGCCATCTTCCGCGCTGCGTCCGCGAGCGCGCGCGGCGTCACCCGGCCCGGCGGTTCGTTGACCAGATCGCGCGCGAGGTTCACGGCCCCCGCGATCTCGGCGCCTTGACTCGCCGCCTTCGCCAGCGCCTTTCGGGCGAGGATCTGTACTCGCTCGAGCTTGAGTGGCTTCTTCTCCTTCTTGTACCGGTCGAAGACATACGCGCCCAGCGAAGCGCCTTCCGCGAGCGCCTGCACTTCGCGCTCACCCGAGACGGGCGACGAGATCGCCAGCGTTTTCGCACCCGCTGCCTTTGCGAGCTTCACTGCTCGTGAAGCCGCGTTGCGCAATTGCTCGAGCGTGCGATCGGCATCCTTCTCGCGGCCGATTCCGATCAGCGCCAGCCGCGGTGCGCCGATCTTGCCGTGCGTATGCAGCGATAAGACCGCGTTTTCGCCGCCCTTGAATTCCTCCTCGCGGGCGCAGCGCGCGACGAGTCCGCCGAGATTCATTTCGGGAAGAGCGGCGCCCTCGCGCATCAGGACTGCGAGCAGGTCCGCACGGTGCGAGAGCAATTTCCCCGAGACGACCGAGATGTCCATCATCGGAACCGGAGGAACGACTGCACGATCTCGCGCACCAGCGCCGGCACCGTCGTCTCGTTGCGCGAGGCCATGTCGGTCAAGTGCGCCAGCTCTTCCGGCGCGAACTGCACTTCGAGATTCGTCGCCTGCCCGCGGCCCGGAAGCGTCGTCTGCCGCGGGGTGGGAACGCCGAGATAGCGCGGGCCCGAAGAGTTTTCTTCGGTGAGCTTGTCGACGTCGAGCGAAGCCAGCCGCTGCACCTCGGGCGATCCGGAGAGCCGCGCGCGCTCGGCGTCCATCTCGTCGGCGAACACCTGCTTCATGAACGTCGCCAGGTGCTGGTTCGACGGCGTGAACTCGTTGTTGGCGAGGAACTTGTCGAGGTCGTACTGCATCTCCCACGCCGTCTGGTACCGCTGCGCCGGGTCCTTTTCCAGCGCGCGCATGAGGATCTGCTCGATCTGCTCCGGCACGTCGCCCTTGAAATAGCTCGGCTTGTAGATCTTGCCGTCGGTGATCGACTTGAGGACCGCGACGTCCGATTCGCCGGTGAAGAGCTTGAACCCCGTCACCCATTCGTAGAGGACGACGCCGAGCGAGAAGATGTCGCTGCGGCTGTCGAGCGGCTTGCCCATGCACTGCTCGGGCGACATGTAACTCAGCTTCCCTTTGATCTCTCCGGCGCGCGTCATCTCGACCTGGTTGGCCGCTTTCGCGATGCCGAAGTCGAGGACTTTCACGCCGCCGTCGAAGCTGACGAAGATGTTCTCCGGCGTCACGTCGCGGTGGACGATGCCGAGCGGCCGGCCCTGCAGATCGGTTTTCTGGTGCGCGTAATACAAGCCCTCGAGGACCTGTGAAGCGATCTTGCACGCGTAGACGATCGGGAACGCGATACCCAGCTGCTCGCACTTCGGCAGCACGCGGCGCATGTCGCGGCCGAAGAGGTACTCCATGGCGATGAAGTAGCTGGTTTCTGCCGATCGGACGCCGCCGGCCGCGCCGGCGTCGATGACCTTCCCGAGGTCGTGGATGTGGATGATGTTTGGATGGTTCAGCTGTGCAGCCAGCTTGGCCTCGTTGAGGAACATCCGCACGAAGCTCTTCTTGTCGCCGAGGTGCGGGCGGATGCGCTTGAGCACCACCGTCTTCTCGAAGCCTTCCGGCCCCATCTGGCGGGCGAGGAAGATCTCCGCCATTCCGCCGACGGCGATGCGATCGAGGAGAAGGTATTTTCCGTACTGCTGCTCGCGCATGCCGACGCGCCCCCAAAAGGCGCGCGTTCATAGCGCGGAGCGCCGTTCAGCGCAACGCCGCGGGCCAGAAGCGCATGGTGCAGCTCCGCGCGCCCGCCGAGGTGAGGTCGTGCTCGCGATCGTTCGGCAGCATCTGCATCAGCGTGCCGTCGCGCGCCATGCGCAGCTCACGCGTGGTGCAAGCGGAGCCGTCGACGGCGAGGCTGACCGTGCCGCAGCTGTTTCCACTCGGCGAGATCACGTCGACCTTCTGCACGCAGGAAGAGAGATCCTGCGTCGTCGGCAA
>VBLM01000384.1 GCA_005879095.1 Deltaproteobacteria bacterium | reverse complement strand
GCCGCGACGCCGGCCCCGGCGGGGTGGGGCGAGGTCCTACCCACTCCGTCCGGGTGGGAAGCCCCGGCTGCCGTCACTCCCGAGGCCGAGATCGTCGCCAGCCCCGCCGACGTGAAGGCGCTCGAAGCCGAGCTACCGCCGCGCGAGCCCGGCGCCCCGCTGATCACGCCGGTGCACGCGATCCCGGCTGTCCCGCCCGCACCTGCTTCGCGGCGCCCTGCTCCGCCGCCGATGGCGCCGCCGACGATGGCGCCGGCGACCCTTCCAGCGACCGCCGAACCCAAACTGGTGGAAGACGCCCTCCCCGCCCCGCGCGCGCCCTCGGGAAAGAAGGGGCGCATCATCGGCATCGACCTCGGCACCACCAACTCCGCCGCCGCAGTCGTCAAGGAAGGCAAGCCGTTCATCATCCCCTCGCGCGAGGGCTACAACACCATCCCCTCGGTCGTGGCGCTGAACGAAAAGGGCAACGTCATCGTCGGCCATCCGGCCAAAGGGCAGCTGCTGATCAACCCGAAGTCGACCGTCTACGGCTTCAAGCGGCTGGTGGGGCGGCAGTTCCGATCGCCGGTGGTCAGCGACCTGGTGGGCCGCTTCAGCTACGAGATCGCGCAGGGCCTGCGCGGCGAAGCCTCGGTCAAGCTGGGCGACAAGATCTACTCGCTGCAGAAGATCTCCTCGCTCGTCCTCAGCGAGGTGAAAGAGCTCGCCGAACGGTGGCTCAACGAGCCGGTCTCGCGCGCGGTCATCACCGTGCCCGCCTATTACAACGACAACCAGCGGCAAGCGGTCCGGGCGGCAGGCGCGCTGGCGGGTCTCGACGTCGAGCGGATCCTCAACGAGCCCACCGCGGCCGCCGTCGCCTTCGCCCACGGGCGGCAGCTCGAGGAACGGGTGATGGTCTACGACCTCGGCGGCGGCACGTTCGACACCTCGGTGCTGCAGCTCCACGGCAGCGTCTACGAGGTGATCTCGACCGGCGGCGACACCTTCCTCGGCGGCGTCGACTTCGACAAGGAGCTGGTCAACGAGATCCTCGTCCGCTTCAAGAAGAAACACGACGTCGATTTCAGCGGCGACCGCGTCGCCTACCAGCGCATCAACGACGCGGCCGAGCGGGCCAAGATCGCGCTCTCCGAGCGACTCAGCACACAGGTGAAAGTGCCCTTCGTCTGCATGGTCGGCGACAAGGCGTACGACGTCGACGAGCAGATCACCCGCGGCGATCTGGAAAAACTGACTGCCGGCCTGATCGAGCGCACGCTGCGCGTCTGCGACGACGTGCTCAAAGGAGTTCTTCGGCAAGGACCCGTCGCGCACGGTCCATCCCGACGAAGCGGTGGCGCTGGGCGCGGCGCTGCTCGCCGAATCGATCGAGAGCGGCGAGATCGGCGGCATGGTCCTGATGGACGTGCTGCCGATGAGCATCGGCATCGGGCTGCCCGGCGGACGGTTCAAGAAGATCGTCGACCGCAACACCGCGCTGCCGCACAAGAAGACCCACTCGGTATGGACCTCTCAGGACCAGCAGAAGACGCTGGAGATCCCCATCTTCCAGGGCGAGAGCGGCAAGGCGCAGGACAACGAGTACCTGGGGACGCTGGTGGTGGCGGACCTGCCGCCCGGCAACAAAGGCAACGTCGTCTTCGACGTCATTTTCTCGATCAGCGCGGAATCGATCCTCACCGTCACCGCCGAAGAGCGCGGCACCGCGCGGTCGGTGACGGCGACGTTCAGCACCCAGGACACGCCCGAGACCGTGCGCCGGCGGCTGGCGACTCCGCCGGCTGCGGGCACCGGCATTCACGAGCAGCCCGACGGCGACGGAAAGGGCGGCGGCCTCTTCGGCTGGCTCAAGCGGAAGAAGAAGTAGACCGGCTCACGGCGGCGACGAGTAGTGCCGCTGGACGAAGCAGAGGCCGTCCGAGTTCAGGTGGCCCTGCGTGCTCTGGTTGTAGGACATATAATCAGTATAATCGCGCATCGAGGTGGTCGGGCTGCCCGCCGGGTTGTGCGGAATGGTCAGGCTGTCGAACCCCATGTACGGGTTGGAGTTGGGCGGCGTGTAGCCGGAGAGGCAGCCGCGCCACGGCAGGTCGAGGGCGCCGAACTTGAAATGCGTATAATCGACGCCGGTGGTGGCCGACATCGTCACGTTGTAGTTGCCGCTCGCGTCCTTTGTGGCGAGCGCGGCGAGTTGGTCGAAGTGCGCCGGCGAGTCGTGGACGAAGCTCTCCCAGAACGGATGGTCGGTGTGCACCGTCACCTGCGCGATCACGGTGGCGTTCTTCTGCACCTGGACGCCGCGCTCGTGCTCCTCGCCGCCGAGGCCGGCCGCCGGATCGTTGTCGGGGTTCTGGCAGTTCAGGTACGTGGCCGGCGTCTTGAAGCCGAGTCTGAAGTTCACCACCGCCGGAAGCTTGCTGAAATCGAAACTGGCGTTGGTGGTGGTGCAGGACGTGCCGCCCTTCCAGGTGGCGGTCCCGACGTAGAGGACGACATACCGTGGCCGGCACCAGGTCGAAGCCGAACGCGTAGCGGACGGACGGGTCGAAGTCCTTGCCACCGTTCTTGTTCTGATTCTCCAGCGTGGCGATGGCGAAGGCCTGCTCGTTGGTGCCGCCCTTGCCGGCGAGGGGCCCGCCCTTGTGGAGATCGATGGCGAACGGACCGTCGACCTCGGCCACCAGCGCGCCCACCTGCGATTGGTCGGTCGGCGAGGTGTCGGGATTCGCGTAGAGCTTGATCTTGTCGATGGTGGTCAGGAACTTGGTGAAGTGGATCTCCCATCCGTCGACGAAGGCCGGGGCGTCCGCGGTCGCCGGCGGAAAGCCGTATCCGCCCAGCGCCAGCACCTCGCCCGAGGCGCTGAACTGGACCTTGGCTCCGTTGCCGCCCCCGCCGCAACCGACCAGCAATGCAAGTGCGATGATTTTCCTCATGGTTTGACTCCCTCCGACCAGGTGAACTGGTAGACGCCTGCGTTGGACAACAAGCCTTTGAAGAGCGCGGCCCCCGCTCCCGCCGACGTGTCGGGAATCTGCGTCCCGGTGAGCGTGGAGAAGTCGACCGTGGGAAACATCCCCCGCGGATCGATGCGCAGCGTGAGCACGCCGCCGTCGGTGGGCGTGAGATCGACCGCGATGGGCGTGACGATGCGCTGCTTGCAGATCGGGTTGGACCCGGGCAGCGCGGTGGTCAGGATCGGGATGGCCCGGTTGCTGCTGATGGTGATCGTGCCCTCGAAGGGATAGGTCGCGGCGGCCTTGGTCGCGCTGCCGGCCACGTCGAGGATGACGGTGGGATCGACCGGCGCGTTGACGTCGCCGCCGGTCAGCCAGACTTCGGCGGTGGTCGCCTGCGTCTCGGTGCCCTCGCCGAAGGCGGGAAACGGCTCCAGCGCGGGCGAGAGCAGATCGACGGTGACGGGTCCGAACGCCTCCGCAACGTAAATCCCCGGAAGCACACAGGAAGTTGCGCCGGCCCCGGAGCTCGGGTTGGCCGTGTTCAAGTAGACGGCGCCGATCCGCAGCGTCGCACGGGTGAGCGTGACGTGGAACCCGACGGCGTTGTCGAAGACGAGCGGAGCGGCGGCATCGCTGGGACCGCCCGCCAGCGCCTGGAACGAGACCAGGTTGCTG
>VBLM01000387.1 GCA_005879095.1 Deltaproteobacteria bacterium | reverse complement strand
CCGAGATGCTCTTCAAGAGGAAGAAACCCTTCTTCGTCTCCTGCTCGGTGACCTCGTCCTTGCCGTCGATCTCGAAGAACTGCCCCACGAACGGCGTCCCGCCGGCGAACCGGCAGGAGACGCTGCCGTCCGGGAGCGCCTCGACCACCTGGCCGACCAGCTTGGGGAAGCGAAGAGCGAGCGAGCGGGCGAGCGCCTTGGCGCCGTCCTTGACCTGGCCGACGTCGAAATCGCCGATCGCCTCGTTCGAGGCCTGCTCGCCCGATGACGCCGGAGCCGGCCCCAGCAGCTTGTTGGTCATCTTCCGTGCCAGCTGCTTCGCTCCGCCCTCGATCTGCTCCTCGGACCCGACCTTGAGGTTCTCGGCGTACGCGACCTGCGCGGTCGACGAGTCCAACGCCCGCAGCGAGAGGACGAGGCTCCTGCCCTTGGTTCCCACCGAGCCGACCACGATCCAGCGCGCACCGACCAGCTGGGCCAGCTTGACCTGCACCTCGTCGCTCATCACGCCTGACTGCGAGAGCGCCTGCTCTTTCATCACCTTCGCCAGCTGCTGCCGCTCGACGACCCGCACCCGGCCGTCGCCGGCGACCTGCGCGGTCGACGAGTCCAACGCCCGCAGCGAGAGGACGAGGCTCCTGCCCTTGGTTCCCACCGAGCCGACCACGATCCAGCGCGCACCGACCAGCTGGGCCAGCTTGACCTGCACCTCGTCGCTCATCACGCCTGACTGCGAGAGCGCCTGCTCTTTCATCACCTTCGCCAGCTGCTGCCGCTCGACGACCCGCACCCGGCCGTCGCCGACCAGCTGCGCGGTCAGCGCGTCGTTCATCTCCGAGGCCTCGTCGGTGGTCGCGTTGCCGCGGGCATCGACCGAAGCGATGGCCAGCGTCGGCGGCGCGCCCGGCGTCTGGGCGACCACAGGCAGCGCGAAGGTGAGACAAAGTGCGAGAATGGAGCGCATCGAGCCCCCGCAGGAAGGAAGCTTCCTGCTACCTTGACCCGACCGCTTGCGCAAGCGGCCACGACGGCAGAGAGAAGTTGACCCCTGCCAAGGCGCGATGTTACCGATCGTTGCCGCAACTTGCTCTTCCCTCGGGGAAATCAACCATGAAGAACCTTCTCGCTCTCGCTGCGCTCGTTTGCGCCGCCTGTGGAACTGTCGCGGTCCGCGTCCCGGTGATGAAGCCCGCCGAGATCAACATGGCGCCGTACAACTCGGTGGCCATCGGCGGCATGACCGGCAACGCCGATCGCCGGATCACCGACGCCCTCGAAGAGGCGCTGGTCAACACCCAGCGCTTCACGGTCGTCGATCGCCAGCACATGGACAAGGTGCTGCGCGAGCTGCAGCTCTCGTCCACCGATCTGGCCGATCCCAACGCCGCGGCCAAGCTCGGCAAAGTGGTCACCGCCGGCGCGCTCATCTTCGGCGACGTCGGCGACAACTACCGCGAGCAGCCGAGCGAGTCGCACTACAAGGACGACAAGAACGTCCAGCACACCTGGCACGTCCTGAAGGGCGAGGTGAACGTCCGCGCCACCTTCAAGATCGTCGACGTCTCGACCGGGAAGCTGATCATCGCCAAGACCTACGAGGAGCACCGCGAGGACACCAACCGCGCCCTCGACAAGCGGCCGGATCCCATCGACCGCCAGTCGCTGGAGCGGCAGGCGCGGCAGGCGGTGGTCGATCGCTTCATGAAGGCGATCGTGCCCCACCAGGAGTTCATGTACGCGAACTTCCAGAAGGACGGCGACATCCCGCAGCTCGAAGGCGGCATCGGCTGGGCCGAGCGCGGCGACTGGAAGAAGGCGCAGGACACGTTCAACAGCGCGGCGCAGGACGCCGAGAAGAACCTCAAGCTCAAGTCGGCGCAGATCGCCAAGGCCTACTGGAACCTCGGCCTCTCCTATGAGTACGCGGGCGACTACGAGAAGGCCAACGGGATGATCAACATCGCGTACCAGAAGTCGAACGACAAGGACATGCTCAACGAGCTCGACAACATCAAGCGGCTGCAGGCTGACGCCGCGAAGTTGTCGGAGCAGAGCGCCGCCGCTCCGGCTGGTGGGAAGTGAAGCGCGCAGCGGTCGCCGTCGCGCTGCTCGCGGCGGCTTGCGGTCCTGAGAAACCGGCGGCGATCAGAACGTCGTCGTCGCCGAAGCCGCCGGCGTGGCTGGCGAAGACGACGTCGGATTCGGCGACCCTCTACTTCTCGGGAGCGAAAGAAGGCTCCTCGTCGCTCGAGGAAGGCAAGGACTCCGCGCTGGAAGCGGCCCGGAGCCAGGCGGCGCAGTACATCGGCGTCGAGATCAGCGCCGAGCATTCGGACGTGATGTCCACCGAAGAGGCGGAGAACAAGGCCAAGGACACCGTCAAGAGCCGCGCCAACGCCATGGTCCGCTCGGCGGAGCTGGCCGACGTCTATTACGAGAAGATCTCGCGCGAGGCGGGGTCGGGCACCATCGACCGTTTCGACGTTTGGGTCCTGATCAGGCTGCCGCGCGCGGAGATCGAGAAGGAGCGCGAGCGGCAGAAGCAGGAAGCGCGCGAGACGGTGAAGGCCGCGCTCGGCCGCTACCGCGAAGCCCTCGCGCAGCAGAAGGCGGGCGACGAGCTGGCGGCCCTGATTCGGTTCCGGGACGTCCTCACGCAGCTCAAGGGGCAGGGCCAGAATGTGGAGACCGGCGACACCGCGATCGCCTCGGCCGGTAAGCTCAAGCAGCTGGCCCAGGACGCCGCGGCGTCCTCGCAGTCGAAGGTGCGGAGAGCCATCGTCATCGCTCCCGACTGGGTAGCCGGCGCGGTGACGCAAGCCCTGTCGGCAAAGGGCTTTACCGCCCAGACGCAGACCGGCGCGACCGAGCAGGCCGCGCTGGCGGCCGCAAAAGCGCAGGGCACGCCGTGGGTAATTGTGGTACATGCCACCACCACCCCGGGGGGCAGGGTGTTCGCCCAAGTGGCCGCTTCGGCGGCTCTGGACGTCCGTGCTCTGGATGCCCGGAACGGCGCGGTAGTCGCGTCGACGCAGAAGCAGGCCAAGGGAGTGGGGCGCACTCCCGAGGCAGCGCAGCAGGCCGCGGCGAGCGAGGCGGGACTCGGCGCGGGAAACGACCTCGCGGCAGCGCTCGTCGCGAAAGAGAATTCGGGGCTCTAAAACTTTTACGGAGGGGCAAACAGTGAAGAAGATCCTTGGAATCGCAGTCGTGGCCGGGCTCATGGCTTGTGGCGGGAGCAAAGGGCCCGAGATGTCCAACCAGGTGCTGCACGCCAACGGCCCCGACTGGGTGAACCGCGGCTCGGGCGCGTTCGGCGGCGACAAGGGCAAGGTGTTCTACGGCGTCGGCATCGCCAGCGGCATCCGCAACGCCGCCATGCGCCGCTCGACGACCGACGCCCGGGCGCGTGCGGAAATCGCGAAGATCCTCGACACCTACGTCTCGGTCCTCAACAAGGACTACATGGCGTCGACGACCGCCGGCGACATGAGCGCATCTTCCGAAGAGCAGCACGTCGAGCAGGCCCTCAAGACCTACTCGCAGATGGAGCTCTCGGGCGTGCAGATCATCGACCACTGGGTCGACAACGACGGCACCGAGTACGCCCTGGCCTCGCTCGACATGGAGACCTTCAAGGGCAACATGGACAAGATGAAGGAGCTGAACGCGAAGGTGAAGGAGCAGGTTCGCGCCAACGCGGACAAGGCCTTCGACGAGCTCAACGCCGAGGAAGCCAAGCACCAGAAGTAAGCGCGGCGTCCTGGTGTAGAATTCGCGGGCCGGCCCTCTCCGGGTCGGCCCGCAGCATTTTCGGAGCCTCGGGAATGGCCAACTGCAAAATCGCGGTGTGCTTTAGCTTTGTCCTTGCGTGCGCCAGTGGGCCGCCTCCGCAGCCGGCGCCGAAGTTGAACCGGTGGGGAAAGCCGTACAAGGAGGGCATCGTCGTTCCCTCCTGGGTGGACAAGATTCCCGACAACGTGAAGGGAAAGCTCCTCGCGGTGGGATACGCGCAGCCGACCTACTGGCCGCAGGATGCGATCAACGCCGCCGGCGAGGACGCGCGCGGCAAGCTCGCCCTGGCGATGACCTCGCACGTCGAGGTGTTGGGCATGGACACGGCCACCGCGAAAAGCCTCGGCGGCGCGCAGATCAACAAGGAAGCCACCGACGTGGTGATGCAGAATTCCCGCATCGAGGCCACCTGGGTGGACGAGAACGGCGAGCGCAGCGAACCGGGAGGCGTGTGGGCGCTGGCATCGATCGAGCTCGATTCGGTGCGCGGCCGCACCACGACCGCTGCGGACGTCCAGCCGGCATCGACGGCGGCTGCGCCGGCGAAGGGCGGGGCGCCGGTCTGGCTCGATCGGCTTCCGGCCTCGCGCGCGAGGGTCTACGCGGCCGGCTACTCGGGACCGACGTTCAAGCCCGAAGACGCCGTCGGTTATGCAGGAGACAACGCCATCGACAACCTGGCCGCCTCGCTGCGCGCGCACGTGCAGGCGTACACCCTCCTGGTGGAGAACGCCTCCGGGCTCTCGGTCGACCAGTTCTCGCAGGCGGAAGATCCGGACGATGCCTTCAAGGACATCGTCAAGAAGGGCGCGAAAATCGAAGCCACCTGGGTGGACAAGGACGGCGCGCGGCCCGGCGACCCGCCCGGCGCGGTCTGGGCGCTGGCCTCGATCGACGTGCAGTCCACCAAGGGCGGCGTCAACGCGGTGGAAAACCAGGACCTCGGCCCGGCCCTCGACAAACAGGGCAACGCCCCCACCGATCCACCCAAGTAGATGCTTGAAGACACACCTATCGTTGCGCCAGGCGAGCGGCGAGCAGCAGGGCCGAGATCATCGGCTGCGGGTTGGCCTTGCCCTGCCAGGCGATATCGTCGGCGGTGCCGTGATCCGGGCTGGTGCGCGGCCAGGGCAGGCCGAGCGTGACGTTCACCGTTTCGGCGAAGTCGAGCAGCTTGGCCGGGATCAGGCCCTGATCGTGGTAGAGCGCGACGACCGCGTCGTACTCGCCGCTCGCCGCGCGCGGGAAGAGGCCGTCGGCCGGGTGCGGGCCGGTCACCTCGAGGCCCTTCGCGCGCGCCGCCTCGACCGCCGGCGCGACGATGCGGAGGTCTTCGTCGCCGAAGAGGCCGCGGTCGCCGGCGTGCGGGTTGAGGCCGCAGACGGCGATGCGCGGGTTGGCGATGCCCCAGCGATCGCGCAGGTTCTGCGCCGTGAGCCCGATCACGAAACCGATCTTCTCGACCGAAATCTTCTCCGGCACGTCCGCGAGACGGACGTGGTTGCTTGCCAGAACCACGCGCAGCCGCGGCCCGGCCATCATCATCGCCACCGGCGAGCCGGTCATCACCGCCAGGTGCTCGGTGTGGCCGACGAACCCCGGCTTCCGCAGCGCTACGCGCTCCTTCGAGAGCGGCGCCGTGCACAGCGCCTTGGCCTCGCCGGCGACGACCGTGCGCGCCGCGCGATCGACGTACTCGATCGCGGCGGCGCCGGCTTCCTCCGACGACGGCTGCGCGGAAACCCGGCCGACCTGCACCACCCGCGCCTCGAACGGCACCCCGCGCAACTCGGCTGCCCGCTGCAGCGTCGCCTTGTCGCCAAAAACGACCGGGTCGAGCATCGACCGCACTTTCAAATCGGTCAGCGCGAGCGCCACCACCTCCGGGCCGATCCCCAGCGGATCGCCCATCGAGATGGCGACGCACGGCGTCACAACTTCTCGTCCACCTGGGCGGTCTTGCGCAGCTGCTGCAGATAGTGCTCGCGCTCCTTCATGATCGAGTCCTGCGCGAGGCGGCTCCGGATCTCCTCCTGCACCTGCGAGAGCGGCCGCGGCGCCATCTTGCGCCGGTCTTCCACGGTGACGATGTGCCAGCCGCCATGGTCGCCGCTGGTGCGGACGAGGCCGGAGACCTCGCCCGGCTGGAGCCCGAAAGCCACGTCCTCGATGGCCTGCAGCATCTGCCCGCGGCCGAAGTAGCCGAGGTCGCCGCCCTCGGCGGCACCGGGTCCCTCGGACATGTCGCGCGCGACCTTGGCAAAGCTCTCGCCCTCCTTGATCCGGCGCAGCGCGCGCTCTGCCTTCGCCTTGGCGGTGGCCTGCTGGGCAGGGGTGGCGCTGTCGGGCGAGAGGATGAAGATGTCGCGCGCGCGGACCTCGTACTCGAGATCCTTGTTCATGCTCGCGTAGGCCGCCTGGACCTCCTCGTCGCTCACCTTGCGCGGCTTCACCTTGTACTGGAGCAGCCGGAGCATGAGCTGCTGGCGCTTGAGCGACTCGCGGACGGTCTCCATCGAGATGCCCTGCTGTGTCAGCGCTGCGCGGAACTGCTGCATGTCGAGGTTGTTCTGCTTGGCCAGCTGCTCGACGAAATGGGTGACCTCTTCGTCGCTGATGTCGATGCCGAGAGAGTTGGCCTCGCTCTCGACCAGGCGCTCGTCGATCATCGCTTCGAGACCGGTGCGCAGGACCTTGTCGCGCTGCGCGACCCCGGCGGGGCCCGCCGGGGCGCGAGCCAGCTCGGGTGCGAGCCGCTCCTCGAGGTCCGACAGCGTGATCGGCTGCCCGTTCACCACCGCCGCAATCCGGTCCTTGATCTCAGCCTTGGTGGCCGACGCGATCAGGCAAATCAGCAGAAAAGGTCTCATGAGGGCGGGGAACATAACGGATTACGGCTGAAGTTTGTTAGTGAAGCAACGCGAGGGACGATTC
>VBLM01000383.1 GCA_005879095.1 Deltaproteobacteria bacterium | reverse complement strand
CGAGACCCGGCTGGAGAGCATGGCTCCGAGGAACGAGGCGAGCAGCGCGAAGAGCGCGCCGATCAGCACCGCCGTCCACGCCTGCCGCTCGGCGTCGCCGAAGTAATCGATCTTCGGCACCACGCCGATGACTTCCCAGTCGATGCCTGATTCCGGCGGGAAATCGGCGACCATCGAGAGGTAAGGGCCGAACGAGAAAACGCGCGTGCCCGGTCCGCGCTGCTGCAATTCCTTCCACGCGCCAGCCAGCATCGGATCGCGATGATTTTCCGCGCGCGCGATCTGCTTGACGCCGTTCACCATCTCGGTGACTTCGCCGTGCGGATGTCCGACGACGAGGCCGCTGCGGGTGACGACATAGACGCGTCCGGTGCGCCCGAGATGGAGCGTGGAAAGAAATTCGGAGAGGTACGCCACCTCGAACTGCACCGCCCAGACGCCGCGCTGGATTCCGTCGCGCCCGACGTCCCTCGCCGCGTAGATGAAACCGGGCTGCTGGTGGCTGACGAAGAGAAACGGCTCGACCCATACGCCGCGATCGCTCGCACTCGCCGCCACGTACCAGGGACGCGGACGCGGATCGTACGGCGAGATCGAGTCGCGCACCGTCTTCCACGCGCCGTCCGGCTCGCGCTGCAGATCGCGCCAGCGGGTGCCCTTCGGCGTCTGCTCGCGCAGCGTTTCCTGAATCCCGGTGGGCGGGTTGCGGAACGAGGCCAGGTACGCGCCATCGGCCCCGCCGTACGAGACCCAGGTGAACGTCGGGTTCGCCGCCAGGATGGCGTGGAAGTGCTCCAGCGTCGCCATGCGGTAGCTCGGATCGAGCTTGCCCTCCTGCGCGAGGAGTTGCTCGAGCGCGACGGTCGGCACCGCCGGCTCGAGAAAGCGCAGCGTGCGCTGCGTGGTGTTGGCGGCGATCTCGTCGGCGAACTCGCGCCACAGGCCGGAGATCACGCGCCGCGACGAGACGTACGCGGAGATACCGACCGCGCCGGCCGCGAGCAGGATGAGGCCGATGACCCCGGTGACCAGCGTGGGCCGGAGCGGAAGGCCCTTCCCTGCACTGGCCATGCGCGCACGCCCTCCCGTTTCCAGAGAGATACCACAGAGCTTCCCGTTCACATCACGAGCGGATTGCCCGCACGATCACGATCGTTGATCGGATATGCGCATCGGTATCGCCTGTCTGCTTTTCGTGCTCGCGTGCGGCGGTCCTCCCGCCTCACGGCCGGCCGAGCCAGCGCCGCTGCCAGAAGATGCGGGCGTAGCGGGCACGCCAGCACCGCCGCCGCCTGCACCGGCTGCGGATGCCGGGGTCGTTCCGCAGCACGGCTGGCAGGTGGTCTTCCGCGAGGACTTCGAGTCGTCGACCATGCCGCAGGGCGCCTGGTCGCCCGATCCGGTGCCGGACGATGGTCCGTTCGCCGACAACGGCTCGTTCTTCAAAGCGCAGGGCGTCGTGCCGCCGAAGGCCTTCCGCACCTCGGTGCCGTTCGGCGATCAGAACTGGCTCACCGCGGAATCGTACACGCGCAACGATCAGCGGCCGTTCGGCGATCTGCTCTCGATCGTCCCCGATCCGTCGGGCGCGCCGGGCCACGTCCTCAAGCTCGCTTCGCCCGCGCACACCGACGCGACCGTGATCCGTCCCAGCCAACCGCTGCCCTCGAAGTACCGCGTCTCGCTCCGCGTCGGATTCGCCAACTTCGGCGACGGCAAGCCCGGCCTCAACGGCTACACCACCGGCAAGGAAACCGCCGAGCCGTGGCACGCGGCCGATCTCGCTAACGGTCAAAATGGTTTTTACTGGTTAACCATCCTCGATGCGATGCCGCGGCCGCACAACAACACCTGGATCCACCATCACCGCAAAGTCGTCATCGACTCCGACAACAATACGCCCCCCTGGATGGAAATGTGGAACGGCTCGTCATTCAATCTCAACGGCGAACAGCCAATCATGATGATTGCGCTCGACGGCACCCAGCCGGTGAGCGATCTCTACGGCAATCCGTTTCTCTCCTATTCCGCCGGCGCGTGGCAGCCCTCGGGCGACATCCGCGCCGTCGATTCGTACCTGCCGAACGAGTGGTACAGCGCGAGCATCGAGCGCGCCGACGGCAAGTTGACGATGCGGATCTCCGGCCGCTTCAAGTACGGCGGCGTCCGAACCTATACCGCGGTCGTCGACATGGCCGCCGCCTGCGTCTGGCACTTCAACCAGACCGTGGAAGAGCAGCGCGCGGCCTGCGCCGGCCCCGACTGGCCGGCAGGATCAGCCTTCCCCGACTGGTTCATGTTCGGCGACCCGCACAACAACTACTACCAGGGCTACGTCTACTACGACGACGTCCAGCTCGAGACCTGGACGGATTAGCTACTTCTCTCCGGTGCCGATCTTCGCTCGCGTCTTCAGCTCGGCGATCGAGCGGCGGATGTCGCCCTTGTCGGCAGCGGTGGGCGCGAGCTGCAGATACCGCTGGTAAGCCTGCAACGCCTGCGCGTCGTTGCCCTGCATGGCGTACGCCATGCCCATTCCACGGAAGGCGACCGCGAGCGTGGCCTCGTTTTCCAGCGCGGCGCGGAAGCTCTCCAGCGCTTCGTCGGCGCGGCCTTTCTCGAGCGCGGACTCGCCGCGGCGGACCTGCGAGATGGCCACCGCGTGCAGAAGCTGCGCTTGCGAAACCTCCGGCGCGCGCTTCGGCTTCGCAGGCTTCGGCTCTGCCGCGGCCACGGCGCCCGCATCGGTTGTCTCGGCTGCGGCGACCGAGGCGTCGGGCGCGCCGGCGTCGACGGCCGCTGCGGCACCCGCATCGCCTGCTTCGACCGCAGTTTTCTTTTCCTCGACCGCCGGCGGCTTCTTTTCCTCGACCGCAGGCGCAACCGGGGCGGGCTCCTGCCGCGCGCGACCGGGCAGCGAGATCATTCCCAGCGCGTATCCAGCTCCGATCACGGCGGCCGCAGCGAGAAGCGCCGCGATGATCGCCGGGCCGAACGCAGACGGCGCCGGCCGGGCGGCAGACATCCGCTGCTGCCCGTCCTGGAACCGATCGAGCTGCTCCAGCGCCTGCCGCTGCGCGGCATCGAGCTTCGACTGCGCCTTCGCCAGGTGTCCGATCTGTGTCTCCAGCGCGCCGACCTTTTCGATCAGCCGCGCCAGCGCTTCCTTCTCCGGCGCGACGCGGGTGAAGCGCGTGCGCAGCGCGCCGAGGATGTTGCGCTCGCCCTCGGCAGGCGGCCGCGGCTGCACGCCCTCGACCGCGTCGTGCAGCTGGGTCAGGTCGCCGAACCGCTCGCGGCGGTCGGGTGCCAGCGCGATGCGCACGATGTCTCCGAGCGGCCCGCTCAGCTCCGCCGGATTGCCGGGCGCACGGTGCCCGGTCAAGAGCTCGAAGCCGAGCGCGCCGGCCGCGTACACCTGCACCCGCGGCTCGCTCTTGCGCGGCGCATCCGCGCCGTGCAGCTCCGGAGCGAGATAGCCCGGCTCGCTCTCCGGCGCCTGGTCGTCGAACTGCGCCAGGTGCAGGCCGCCGGAATCGTCGATCTGCACCAGCCGCGAGCGCAGCGTCGCGCCCTGCGCCGCCGCCAGCCGCACCGCCGCCGCGAAGAGGACCGCCGCCTCGCCGGGCGGCAAGCGCTGCCCCGCGCCGCGCACTTTCTCGATGATCTCGTGAACGTTGGTCATGGCCGCCGCATGTACTGTATCTTCATTTCCGCATCTCAGCCTTGGGAGCGCTCATGTCGATCTCGTTGCTCGAGCAGCTGAAGGCGGTCACGGTGGTCGTCGCCGACACCGGCGACATCCATTCCATCCGCAAGTTCACTCCGCGCGACGCGACCACCAACCCGTCGTTGATCACGGCCGCGGCGCAGATGCCGGAATACCAGGACGTGGTGCGTGCGGCGCTGGAATGGGCGCGGCGCGAGGTGCCGCGCGGAGCGAGCCGCGAGGACATCGCCCGGCTGGCCGTCGATCGGCTGGCCGTGGAGTTCGGGCTGCGCATCCTCCAGATCGTTCCCGGACGCGTCTCGACCGAAGTGGATGCGCGCATTTCGCACGACACGGCGAAGATGATCGAGAAGGCGCGCTTTTTGATCAAGCTCTACGAAGCGGCGGGAGCGAAACGTGAGCGAATCCTGATCAAGCTGGCTTCAACCTGGGAAGGAATCCGCGCCGCCGAGCAGCTGGAGAAGGAGGGCATCCACTGCAACCTGACGCTGCTCTTCGGCATGCACCAGGCAGTGGCATGCGCCGAGGCGGGGGTGACGCTGATCTCGCCTTTCGTCGGTCGCATCCTCGACTGGTATTTGAAAGATACCGGCCGCGCCGAGTACGCGCCGGAGGAGGATCCGGGGGTCGTTTCGGTAACCATGATTTACAATTATTACAAACACCACGGTTACCGAACGGAGGTGATGGGCGCCTCCTTCCGCAACGTCGGCGAGATCCTCGAGCTGGCGGGCTGCGACCTGTTGACCATCGCGCCGAAACTGCTCTCCGAGCTGGCCAGCTACGGTGGCGAGCTGGAGCGCAAGCTCGATCCGCGCACCGCCGCCACGATGCAGATCGAGAAGCTGCATATCGACGAGCGGTCGTTCCGCGAGATGCACGAGAAGGACCGGATGGCGCGCGAAAAGCTGGCCGAGGGCATCGACGGCTTTACCAAGGCGCAGGTCTCG
>VBLM01000386.1 GCA_005879095.1 Deltaproteobacteria bacterium | reverse complement strand
AGTCGGCGTGATCCCCGGCGGCGGCGGCACCGTCCGGCTCTCCCGCGTCATCGGTACCGGCCGGGCTCGCGACCTGATCCTGACCGCCCGGCGCGTCGAGGCGGCCGAAGCGCTGCAGATCGGCCTCGCCAACCGCATTTCCGCCGCCGGCGACGTCGTCTCCGCGGCGCTGGCGCTGGCCGGGGAGATCGCCGACAACGCGCCGCTCGCGGTCGCCGCCGCCAAGGCTTCGATCGACGAATCCTGGGACCTCTCCCTCGACGTCGCGCTCGAGGCCGAGCGCCGCCACTACGAAAAAGTCCTGCTCAGCGAGGACCGCCTCGAGGGCCTGAAGGCATTTGCCGAGCGCCGCCGGCCGTCGTGGAAGGGGCGCTGAGCTACTGGATGAGCAGCGCGTTGGGCCGGTAATACCCGGCGATCGACAGCAGCGCGACCGGCGCTTCGTCCTCGCCGGGCCGTACGCCGTCGAAGCGGCCGAGAAAGATGAAGTCCTTGTCCGGCTCGAGGAACGGGTCCGGCTGCGCCAGCCTGCCCACCGCCTGGCGGCCGGTCTCTACCCGCTCGTTCTCGAACTTCTGTTTCACCAGCGAATGCTCGGTACGGTCGCTGGAATTGATCTGCGCGCCGCCGCGGGCATTGCCGTAGTGGGTCGTCTGGACGTCGGCGCTGACGGCGGTGCTGCTGCTGTGGTCGGTCCGCCGGATCGGTCCGACCTGGACCTCGCGCGCCGTCGCACGCAGAGACGTCTCGCGCACGTACGCCGCGTTCTGCTTCATCTCGCTGACGGCCGCGCGGACGAGGACCCAGCGGCCCTTGTAACCGTCCGGCTGGCGCAGCGCCGCCGCCAGCGTGAAGAGCGGAACCCGGCTCTTCTGCGCCAGCGGGATGTCTCCCTCGACATCGCCGCCGCGCAGCGCGATCACCCGCGCCACCAGCCGCGGGGCGTCGCTGCGCGTCTGCAGATCGAGGTCCCAGAAGCCGCCGGTCAGCCGCTCCAGCAGCGTGAACTCGCCGCGCGGCCAGCGGGTCCGCTCGACGCAGGCGCTCAAAGCGGCCCAGCCCTGGTCGGCGTTGTTCTGGTGCATCTGGCGCGCGGCGGTCTCGCATTCGGCAGGCGAGAGCTGATCGGCCGCGAACGCCCGCGCGTCAAAGGGCGGCGGCTGGCGGGGCGGCACGATTTCGAGCCGCGCCGGCGCCGGCGAGATGGGCGTTTCCGCCGTGGCGCAGGCCGCGGTCAGGAAGAGGACGACGATGGACAAGCGCATGGAAGGCTCCTCAGATCTTGTCGGAATGGTCCGCAGCCGGGGGCGGCGGCGGGGGCGTTTCGCGAGCGGGCGCGAGGAAAGCGCAAGCGTCCTGGCACGACTTCGCCAGGCACGATTTCAGCGCGGGGCCCGGCATCAGGTCGGCGAGCTCGCTCTTGCACTGCGATGCGCCCACCGCGCAGCGCGAGTCGCCCAGGCATTTGCAGCATTCGAGCGAGAGCGCAGCCGCACGCGACGTCCGCGCGATCGC
Organism: Deltaproteobacteria bacterium; assembly: GCA_005879095.1. GTDB lineage: Bacteria > Myxococcota > Myxococcia > Myxococcales > 40CM-4-68-19 > 40CM-4-68-19. Next base: position 3,203 of record VBLM01000386.1, on the reverse strand, counting down.
CTGCCGCAGCGCCTCGACACAGCCTTGCGCCTGCGCCGTGAGACGGCCTTGGGCGTCGGCCAGGCGGGGCGCGACCGAGCAGCGCGGACCGAGGCTGGCCTCGGCGACCGCCTTTTCGCAATCTTTTCGCAGGCTTTCGTCGCGACGCGCAGCGGCCGTGCACGCTCTCAGGCCTGCGTCAGCGGCACTCTTGCTGTTGTCGCGCGCGTCGCCCGGCGCCGATTCCGCCTCGTAGATACAGCGGGAACCGCCGATCGCCGTCTCGAACGTGCAGGCGAACCCGGAAGGCTCGGCTTGAACGAGCAGCAGCGCGAGGGCAAGGAGCATGCCCCTATTCTACCGGAGCGGGGTCGCCTTTCTTCATTCCTTCTCGATCGCGATCTTTTCGTCCTTCACGTCGAGTACGACCTTTCCCCCCTTTTCCAGGTCGCCGAAGAGGATCCGCTCCGCGAGCGGCTTCTTGAGGATGCTCTGGATCAGCCGCGCCATCGGCCGCGCTCCGAACTGCGGCGAAAAGCCTTTTTCCGCCAACCACTTGCGTGCATCGGGCCGCAGCTCGAGCTCGACGTTCTTCTCTTTCAGCTGCGCACGGAGCTCGTCGACCTGTTTGTCGACGATCTTTTCCACGACTTCCATCGGCAGGCTGGAGAACGCGATCCACCCGTCGAGCCGGTTGCGGAACTCGGGCGAGAACGTCCGCTCGATGGCCTTCTTCGCGTCGCCGCCGGCGGTCGAATCGAGGTCGAACGAGGCCACTTTCTCGTCCAGCCGCGTCCCGCCGACCATGTAGTTGCGCGTGCCGGCGCCGAAGCCCATCCGCGCCGCCGACATCTCGCGCGCGCCCGCGTTGGTCGTGAAGATGAGGGCGACGTGCCGGAAGTCGCTCTGGCGGCCGTTGTTGTCGGTCAGCGTCGCGTGATCCATCACTTGCAGGAGGATGTCGAAGACGTCCGGGTGCGCCTTTTCGACCTCGTCGAGCAGCAGGACCGCGTGCGGCTGCTTGCGGATGGCGTCGGTCAAGAGCCCGCCCTGGTCGAATCCGACGTAGCCGGGCGGCGCGCCGATCAGGCGCGAGACGGTGTGCTTCTCCATGTACTCGGACATGTCGAAGCGGATGAGCGGCACACCCATGATCCGCGCCAGCTGTTTGGCCAGCTCGGTCTTGCCGACTCCGGTCGGGCCGCTGAACAGGAAGCTGCCGATCGGTTTGGTCGGATTTCCCAGGCCGGAGCGCGAGAGCAGGATCGCCGACGCGAGCGACTCGATGGCCGCATCCTGGCCGAAGACGACCCTCTTCAACTCCGGGGCCATGCTCTTCAAAGCCGTCTTGTCGTCGGCGCTGACGCTGCGGGGAGGAATCCGCGCGATCTTGGCCACCACTTGCTCGATCTCGGGCACGCCGATGACCTGGACCCGAAGCGAAGGCTCGATGATCCGCTGCAGCGCGCCGGCTTCGTCCATCACATCGATGGCCTTGTCCGGCAGGTGCCGATCGACGAGGTGCTTGGCCGAGAGATCGACCGCCGCCTCGATCGCGGCTTCGCTGAACTTGACCCCGTGGTGCTCCTCGTACCGGCTCTGCAGTCCGCGCAGGATCTGCACCGCCTCGTCGCGGCTCGGCTCCAGCACTTCGATCTTCTGGAACCGGCGCGCCAGCGCCTTGTCGCGATCGAACGAGGCCTTGAAGTCCGAGAACGTGGTGCTGCCGATGCAGCGCAATTCGCCGTTGGCGAGCGCCGGCTTCAACAAGTTGCTGGCGTCCATCGACCCACCCGAGGTCGCGCCGGCGCCGACCAGCATGTGGATCTCGTCGATGAACAGGATCGCGCCGGGCTTTTCGGCCAGGGCCTTGACCACCGCCTTGAGCCGCTCCTCGAACTGGCCGCGGAACTTGGTGCCGGCAAGCAGCGCGCCCAGGTCGAGCGCATACAAGGGCGCGTCTTTGAGGATCTCCGGCACCTTGCTTTCGTGGATGGCGAGCGCCAGGCCTTCCGCGAGCGCAGTTTTCCCTACACCGGCCTCGCCGACGTAGACCGGGTTGTTCTTCCGCCGCCGGATCGAGCCGCCCGTCGGCCGCGCGCGCGATCAGATCGATGCAATAGGCGCTGAGCGGATCGTCGGCGAGCCCGCCGTCCTCTTCGTCGCCCTGCGGCTGCGCGTGCAGCTCGACGTCGTCTCCAGACGGCCGCATGCCGGTCTCGTCCCGCACTTTCAAAGCGCCGTGCGAGATGTACCGGAGCAGATCCAGCCGCGTAACACCCTGTTTTTCCAGCAGATACAGCGCGTGGGAGTCGCGCTCGCGGTAGAGCGCCACCAGCACGTTGCCGCCGTCGATGGTCTCTTTCCCCGACGACTGCACCTGCATCGCCGCCCGCTCCAGCACGCGCTGGAAGGCGCGGGTCTGTTCCGGATCGCGCTCGCTCCCTTCCGGAAGCTGGGGCTGCGACTCGGCCAGGTGGCTTTCGAGGTCCCGTTTCAGCTCCACCAGCCGGGCCCCGCAGGCGCGCAGGATCCGCGTCGCGACCGGGTCGCGCAGCAGCGCGTAGAGAAGGTGCTCCAGCGTCACATGCTCGTGCCGCCGCGCCTTGGCCTCGGCGAACGCCAGCCTCAGACTCGATTCCAGCTCTTTGGTGATCGACAAGCTCATTCCGGTTCCATCGTACACAGAAAAGGAAATTCTGCCGCCCTCGCCATCTGCTCCACTGTCGAAACCTTGGTCTCCGCGATTTCGTAAGTGTAAACGCCCGCCACGCAGAATCCACGCGTATGCACCTGGAGCATCAGCTCGTGGGCCTCGGCCGGGGTCCGGTTGAAGACCACTTCCAGCACGTGGATGACGAACTCCATCGTGGTGAAGTCGTCGTTGTGGAGGATGACCTTCCACAGCTTCGGCTTCTGGGTCTTCGACTTTTTCTCGGTGACGACCGCGGTGTCGCCCTGTTCACGCGGCTTCGCCTTGGGCATCGCGCGCTAGACTACCACCGGCGGCTAGTCGCCCGGTCTGTGACAGGGGCCGCCGCAGGTCTTCGCGGCCCGGTTCATCACCGAAGAGGGGCAGCACGTATCCCAGACGGTCGAGATTCCGCCGGCCACGCAGTCGGCGTCGGTCTCGCACAGCCGGGTGGTCCTCGTGTCGATCGTGACATTCGGGACGCAGGCGTCCTTCGCTCCGGTACAGTAGACGGCCGGTCCGTACCCCAGGT
>VBLM01000052.1 GCA_005879095.1 Deltaproteobacteria bacterium | reverse complement strand
TGAGGAGGAGGCCGGCGACGCTGGAGGCGTTCTGCAGGGCGGTGCGAGTGACTTTGGTGGGATCGATCACGCCCGACGAGACGAGGTCTTCGTACTTGTCGGTGCGCGCGTTGTAGCCGAAACCGCCCTGGCCCTCGAGGACCTTGTTGAGGACGATGCTGCCCTCGAGGCCGGCGTTCTCGACGATGCGCCGCAGCGGCTCCTCCAGCGCGCGACGGACGATGTCGACGCCGGTCTTCTCGTCGCCCGCGACGTTCAACGAGTCGAGCGCCTTGCGCGCGCGGATCAGCGCCACGCCGCCGCCGGGGACGATGCCTTCCTCGACCGCCGCGCGGGTCGCGTGCAGCGCGTCCTCGACGCGGGCTTTCTTCTCCTTCATCTCCGTCTCGGTCGCCGCGCTGTCGTAGTCGGAGGTGGTCTCCGCGGTCTGGCCGCGGATCTGCTTGATGCGGCCCTCGATGTCGCGCTTCTGGCCGGCGCCGTCGACGAGCGTGGTGTTGTCCTTGTCGATCGTCACCCGCTTGCAGCGGCCGAGGTCGTTCAGCGCGACCTGCTCGAGCTTCTTGCCCAGCTCCTCGGCCAGCACCTGTCCGCCGATGAGGACGGCGATGTCCTTGAGCATTTCCTTGCGGCGGTCGCCGAAGCCGGGGGCCTTGACGGCCGCCACTTTGAGCGTGCCGCGCAGCTTGTTGACGACCAGCGTGGCGAGGGCTTCGCCCTCGATCTCTTCGGCGATGATGAGGATCGGCCGGCCGGTGCGCACGACCTGTTCCAGCACCGGGATCAGGTCGGCCATCGCCGAGATCTTCTTCTCGGTGATGAGGATGAACGGCTCTTCCAGCTCGACCACCATCCGGGCCGGGTCGGTGACGAAATAGGGGGAAATGTAGCCGCGATCGAACTGCATGCCTTCCACGACTTTCAAGGAGGTCTCGAGGCCCTTCGCCTCCTCGACGGTGATGACGCCCTCCTTGCCGACCTTCTCCATCGCGATCTGGGCGATCTCGGTCTTGCCTTGCGTCTTCACCGAGAGCTTCTTCAGCTCTTCGACGATGGCCGCGACCGCCGCGTCGATGCCGCGCTTGAGCGACATCGGATTGTGCCCGGCGGCGACCAGCTTGAGGCCTTCGTTGTAGATGGAAGCGGCCAGCACGGTTGCGGTGGTGGTCCCGTCGCCCGCGATGTCGGAGGTCTTGGTCGCGACCTCGCGGACCATCTGCGCGCCCATGTTCTGGAAGCGATCGCTGAGCTCGATCTCCTTGGCGACGGTGACGCCGTCCTTGGTCACGGTCGGAGCGCCGAACGACTTTTCGAGGACGACGTTGCGGCCCTTGGGACCGAGCGTGACCGCGACCGCGTCGGACAGAATCTTCACGCCGCGAAGGATCTGCTCGCGCGCCGCCTGGTGGAAGGTAATCTCTTTGGCCGCCATGGTGTGAAACCTCCGTTGAATCGAAAGCGGGCGCAATGTAGACAGCTGCACTCAACTGTCAAGAGGAGCCGGAATGCCGCTGCTTCTAATCGCTCTCCTCGCCGCCGACGTGGGCTCCCTGTCGGGGCGGGTCACTTTGACGGGGCTCGCTCCCAAGCTCGCCAACCTGCCGGTCACGCGCGACATGAAGGTGTGCGGCACCAGCAAGACGGACGAGTCGCTGGAGGTGAAGGACGGCGGGATCAAGAACGCGGTCGTCTGGTTCACCGATCTGACGGAGAAGAAGGACGCGAAGCAGGTCAAGCAGAAGCTCGATCAGCAGTCGTGTGTGTTCGTGCCGCATGTGCTGGTCGCGCCGTTCGGGTCGATGCTCGACGTGGTCAACAGCGACAAGGCGCTGCACAACGTCCGCGCGCAGGCGGGCGAGGTGAAGCTGATGAACTACGCGATGCCGATCCCCGGCCATGTGGTGCCGACCCGGTTGAAAAAAGAGGGCACCTTCAAGGTCAACTGCGACGTGCATCCGTGGATGCGGGCATGGATCCTCGTGCTGCCGACGCAGGCGTACGCGATCACGGACGAAAACGGGTCGTACAAGATCGAGGGCGTGCCGCCCGGCAAGCACAAGGTGAAGATCTGGCACGAGCGGCTGGGCGAGAAGGAGACGGAGATCGAGGTCGCAGCCGGGCAGACGGCGAAGTACGACGTCGAGTACACGCCGCGATGACGCAGGTGGATCCAGGCTTTCTCGTCGCGTGGGTGCGGGCCGAGGTCGGCCCCGAGCTCGACGCGTTCGTCGCCCGCGCGATGCAGGACGATCTGACCGAGGAAGAAGCGGAGCTGGACGCCGCGGGACAGCTTGCCGAGAGACGCGGACTGTTCGATGCGCTGGAGAAGGCCGCCGGCGAGCTGTGGCTGGCCGAGGTCCGCGAAGCCCGAGGGCGGTCCGAAATGCTGGAAAAGACGGGCCCTTCCTGTGTCGCCTGGCTTCGCGCGACGCCGGGGGCGGCGCATCGACTGGCCCGGCTGGCATCGGCTCTCGCTGCCGAACCGGGCAAATCCGTCGCCGAACTCGACGGTATGGGCGGATCGCCCGGCTGTTCGACGCGCTGATAAAGTGCCGGGCGCGATGGCCGATTCCGAGACAGCGGCGCTCGTGACCCTGCCGGCGCGGCGGCCGGTGCAGTACGGGCCGTTCGCGCGGTGGCTGCTGCACCGGCTGTTCGACCCGGTGCCCTTTCCGGCCGAGGAGCTGCCGCGGCTGCAGGATGCGGCGCGAAAGGCGACGCCGGTCTACGTTCTGCGCTCGTCCTCCTTATTACACTTACTATACTTCAACTGGACTTTCTGGAAGCTCGGTCTGCCGCTGGCGCGCGCCGCGACCGGGCTCGGGTATCGGCTCTTCGCCTGGATCCTGCGCTGGTACCTGGGCGGACCGCAGATCAAGGCGAACGGAGGCGGAGAGGTCGCCAACGTCGTCGAATCGGTGCGCAGCGGCGAGGCGGCGATGGTCTTTTTGAGAGCGCCGCGCACGCTGCCCTCCGCGGTGACTTCGTTGCCCGATCCATTCCCCGCGCTGGTCGAGCTGCAGCGCGCGCAGCCGCAGAAACCGATCGTGCTCGTGCCGCTGACGTTCCTCTGGCGCAAGCGCCCGAAGAAGCTGGGCGGCTCGTGGCGCGATTTCTTCCTCGGCGATCCGGAGGAGCCGGGCGCCATTCGCACCCTGCTCGGCTACCTCGGCGCGCGCCGCAGCGCGTACGTCAAGGTCGGCGAGACGGTCCTGCTGAGCGAAGTTGACGCGATGCAGCGCGACGCCGAGGCGGCCCGCGTCGCCCGGCGCGTGCGCGGATGGATCCACCAGCATCTGGCGCGCGAGACCCGCGTGGTCACCGGGCCGCCGCTGAAGCCGCCGGCGCGGGTGATCGACGAGACGTTGCGCGACCTGCAGCTTCGCCGCGCGCTCGCCGAGATCGCCGAGGAAAAGAAGCGCTCGGCCGAGTCGGTGGAGCGCGAGGCGCGGAAGGACCTGCGGGAGATCGCCGCGCGCTACAGCGGGTTCGTCGTCGATCTAATCAAAATATTCCTCAACTTCATCTTCAACCGTATCTACGACGGCGTCGACGTCGACGAGGCCGGCATGCGCCGCCTGGTCGAGGCCAGCAGCAAGGCGCCGCTGATCCTCTGCCCCTGCCACAAGTCGCACATCGACTACATGATTCTCTCGATGATCTGCGACGACTACGGCCTGCAACCGCCGCACGTCGCAGCGGGCGACAACCTCAATTTCTGGCCGGTCGGCCGGCTCTTGCGCGCGGGCGGCGCGTTCTTCATCCGGCGCAGCTTCAAGGGCGACCGCATCTACTCGGCGACGATGGGCGCATACGTGAAGCGCCTCCTGCAGGACGGGTTCACGCAGGAGTTCTTCATCGAGGGCGGCCGATCGCGCACCGGCAAGCTGCTGCCGCCCAAGTTCGGCATGCTCACGCTCGAGGTCGACGCGTGGCTCACCGGCGTGAAGCCGGACGCGTACTTCGCGCCGATCAGCATCTCGTACGAGAAGATCGTCGAAGCGCGCAGCTACCAGCACGAGCTGCTCGGCGGAGAGAAGCAGAAGGAGGACGCCAAGGCGCTCTTGAGCGCGACCAGCGTGCTGCGCAGCCGCTACGGGCGCATCACCATCCGCGTCGACGAGCCGATCTCGCTGGCGGGCCTCTTCCGCGAGCGCGGGCTCGATCCGAAGACCATCACGCCCGACGAGAAGAAGCGGCTCGTGCAGCACCTCGGCCTGCGCATCTCGGCGGGCATCAACGCCGCCGCGCCGCTGGCGCCGATCGGGCTGGTGAGCGCCGTCCTCTTGAGCCACGACCGCCGCGCGCTGAGCGAAAACGAGGTCCTCGATCGCGCCGATTTCCTCCACGACGCGGCCCTCGACTGCGGCGCGCACGCGGACAAGGAATCGCCGCGGCCGCTGGTTCTGCGCGCGCTGGCGTCGCTCTGCGCCGACGGGACCGTGCGGCGGCATGAAGCCGGGGGCGAGCGGTTCTACTCGGTGCCGGAAGAGCGCCGGATGGTGCTCGACTACCACAAGAACTCGATCCTCCATTTTCTGCTCGCGCCGGCGATCCTGGCGGGCGCGCTGCGGTCGTTCCGCGGCCAGCCCGCGCCGCTGCCGGAGCTGATGCGGCGGGCGAAGGACGCTTCGCGCTTGCTGAAGTACGAGTTCATCTACCCGCCGGGGAAGAGCTTCGAGTCGACCGTCGACGAGACGTTCGCGCTGCTGTTGCGCTGGGGACTGGTGGAAAAGGTCGGCGAAGGCGTGCAGCCGGTGGCGCGCGGCGTGCGCATGCTGGCGCTGCTGGCCGAGTTGCTGCGGCAGTTCGGCGAGGCCGTGTGGGTGACGGCGGACGCCCTGCAGCTGCTGTTGGCCGGGCCGATGCCGACCCGGGAATTCACCCGCATCGCGCTCGACCGCGGGCGCGCGGCGTACCTCGCCGGGCGGGTGCACCGCATCGAAGCGCTGAGCAAGCCAACGCTGGAGAACGCGTTGCAGATGTTCCGCGACCGCGGCGTCGTGATCGGGGCGAAGATGCAGCTGACACCCGAGTTTGCCGCGAAGGAAAAGATCGACGCGCTGGCCGACGAAACCGACCTGTTCTTGCGGTGACGCTCGGCCGCACGCTGCTCAACAAGGCGGCCGGAGGTCCTTGAAAGGCGACAGGGCGCGATCTAGCGTGGCCGCATGGAAACGACCTCCCGTGTTCGAGAGATCCTCAGCTGGTACCCGTCGGACAACCCGGGCACGCTCGGGAAAATCTATCGGCTGCTGATGCATGGTCGGCTGGCCGGGACCGGCAAGCTGGTGATTCTGCCGGTCGACCAGGGGTTCGAGCACGGGCCGGCGCGGTCGTTCGCCCCAAATCCGCCCGGGTACGATCCGGAATATCACGTGCAGCTGGCGATCGACTCGGGCTGCAACGCGTATGCGGCGCCGCTCGGATTCATCGAGGCCGTGGCGGGGAAGTACGCCGGGCAGATTCCGCTGATTCTGAAGCTCAATAATTCCGACACTTTGTCGAAGGGACATGCGCCGGAGAGCGCGGTGACCGGAAGCGTGCGCGATGCCGTGAGGCTCGGGTGCGCGGCGATCGGGTACACCATCTATCCCGGCTCGTCGGCGCGCAATCACATGTACGAGAATCTGCGCGAGTTGATCGAGGAGGCCAAGGCTTCCGGCCTCGCGGCGGTGACGTGGTCGTACCCGCGTGGCGAGGGCATCACCGACAAGAAGGGGGAGACGGCGGTGGACGTCGCGGCGTACGCGGCACAGATCGCGTGCCAGCTCGGGTCGCACGTGGTGAAGGTGAAGCCGCCGGGCGAGTTCATCTACCAGCCCGAGGCGCAGAAGGTGTTCGAGAAGTACTCGATTCCATGGAAGACGCTCGCGGACCGGACGCGGCACGTCGTGCAGAGCTGCTTCAACGGGAAGCGGATCGTGATCTTCTCGGGCGGCGAAGCCAAGGGGACCGACGAAATTCTCACCGAGATCCGCGGCCTGCGCGACGGCGGCGCGTTCGGCTCCATCATGGGCCGCAACGCGTTCCAACGCCCGCGCGAGGAGGCAATTCAGCTCTTGCGACAGGTGATGGACATCTACACCGGCAAGTAACTAGAAAGCGAAGCCGAGCCCCAGTTCGATGTCGAGTGGAATGCCGCAGCTTCCGACGTCCATGCCGATGCCGAAGCAAGTCGTCCGCCTCAGCTTGCCGTTGTCGGCGCCGTAGTCCCTGGTCGGGAACCGATAGCTGTCGACGCTGATCGCCGGCCCGGCGCCGACGTCGACGATGAAGTGGCGAAGGAACAGCCAGCGCCAGTGCGCGGTGGCGGACACCACCGTGAAAGTCTCGCGATAGTCGTCGAAGTCTGTCCCTTGTTCGGTGACGACGAAGGCCTGCAACCCGACGCCGAAGCCGCTGCCATCCGGCCGCATCGACCAGCGCGCGCCGAGGGCGAGGGACTTGCCGGCCACCAGCAGCAGGCCGAGACCCACCGAGCCGCTCCAGTTCCCGGCGCCGATCTCGAGTTGGCCTCCGGCGAAGTCCCGCCCTACCCCCGTGCCCGCCGTCAGGCTGACTCGAGCCGGCTCGGCGCGGGCGGCGGACGCGAGCAGGATTGCGAGCGGGATTGCGAGACGCATATCGCAGGGAGCCGCCACGCCGACCATCGGCCACTCGGTCAGTGATCCGACGGCTTGTCAGGCTCCGGAGGCGGGCGCACCGCGAGCCACTGCTGCAACGAAGGCTTGAGCACCGCGCTCGCTTCCTGGCCGACGCCTGCGGAAAGCTGCTCGCTGCACGGCTCGGTCTCGCAGGAGAGTGTTCGCTGCGTCGAGGGACCGTAGCCGGGCAGTTCCGGCCGCACCAGACCGACGCGGCACGGTACGCCGTGGGGAACGAAGAGGAGCGCGCGCCCGTCGAGCAATCCTGCGCGCGCCTCCCACGTCTCGTTTCCGCAGACGGCGCGCACGGCGACTTTGGCGCGCGGAGCGCCCTCGGGCCGCACCACCTGCACGGAAAGCCGTCCCGGCCGCTCGATCGCGGTGGTCCACATCGCCGGATGGCGCGACACCACCACGGCGTACCCGGTCGTCGTGCCCGCGTGGTAGCGGTCGGGCGGCGTCACGTCGCACTTCCACGGACCTTTCGCGAGCCCGGGCCACTTGGCTTCGCCGAAGACGTCCGTCAACCCAGCGTACGACGTCTGCCCGTCCGGCGAAGTGCAGCGCACGCGCGCCCCTTTGATCGGCTCGCGTACATCGTCGTCCACGTGGACGACGAGCGGCCCGGGCATCTGGAACAAGAAGCCCATGATGAAGACGACGCCCGCGAAGACGCAGGCCACGATGACCGCCTCGATGCGCGCCGCCCACCGGTAGCTCCAGAACCAGGGCGTGAACGTGGCCCTGTTTCTATCGACGCCATTCTTCATTGTTCGGAAGGCGGCTCGTCCCCGGGCTTCGGCTTGTAGCCGTAACGGACCGCGGCGGCGTTGCCGCAGTCCATCGTCTCGTAGACGCCCTTGGCGCAGTTGAATTCGCCCTTCTTCTTGCAGACGATCTTCTGACCGGGAACGACGTGCACCCGGGCCCGCAGGCAGCCCGCGGCGCGCTCGCTCTGGACGGTGCCGCCGATCTGCGAGCCCGGCCGCCCTGCCCGCTCCTTGCGGAAGGTCAGCGAGTAGTCGCCGGTGGGGAGCGCGACGGTGCAGCTCTCCCCGTACTGCACGCACTTGTCCTGCGTGGCTCGCGCCCAGAAACTCGAAGTGCCCAACAAAGGGTCGCCCAGCTCGTCCACGATCTGCACCTCCGTGTCGGGCGGACCGTCGGGCTTCCGGCCGGCGCAGGCAGTCAGGAGCAGGAGGGCGAGCGCGATTCTCATGGACAGTACTCCGCGCGATTGTTGTCGGTCTCGAAGACTTCCACCTTGCAGATGCGCACCCGCCCGTCGTCGAATCGGCGGCCGAGCTGCTCGCAGAGAAATCGGGCCAGCTCCTCGGCGGTGGGATTGCGCTCGCTTTCGCGGAAGGGTTCGACCTCGTTGATGTTGGCGTGGTCGAACCGCGAGCAGACCTCGACGCCGGCCTTCTTCAGCTCGGCAAAATCGATCACATAGCTG
>VBLM01000050.1 GCA_005879095.1 Deltaproteobacteria bacterium | reverse complement strand
GCCTCGCGCACCGGTCCGTCGCGCTGGATGAACGAGGGCACCGTCTGGTTGCGGCCCGGCAGCCGATCGAGGCTGGCGAACGCGATCTGCGGGTTGGGCACCTTGGCGAAACCGAGCGTGGGGTGCGGGCTGCTTCCGCCGATCGCCGGCTCGGCATGGCAGGCGGCGCAGCTGTTGGCGTTGAAGGTGGGACCGAGGCCGTGGCCGTCCTCGCCAGCGACCGCGCCGGAGACCGAGTCGACCTCGACGAACCGATCGCGTCCGTCGGTGAAGAAAGTCCTTTCATCCTGATCGAGGCCGGCCAGGGGTCCGCCGGCGCCGGGATGTCCGCCGCGCGGTCCGGGGTCCGTCGCCCGGACGGACGCAGCGAGCGGGTCCTCGTCGGTCGAAACGCCCCCGCGCGTGCAGGCGAGGACTGAGGCAATCCAGACAGCAGCAGCAGCGAACGCCGTGCGTGACATGGCTCCTCCTGTGCCGCGAGCTTGCTCGCACCGACCGGGCGCGGCGTCGGTCAACTGACCGTGGGAGGTTTCCCCACTCTGTTTCGTTCCCGCTGCAGCTTTACGCGGGCAGCACGACGGAGGCGATGGTCACTCCCTGCGCGAGATCGACCGGGATCGCCGCGGTCGGGGGCTTGCCGTCGGCGCCGCGCACCACCATCGCCCGCGGCTGCGCGAACGTCTCGGTGCTGCGCACGACCGAGAGCGTGCGCACGATGCGGCCGTCCTCGAGCTTCAAGAGCGTTCCCGGCGGGTACTTGCCCATCCGGTTGATGAAGGCCTGGAACAGGACCGGATCGTAGCGGATGCCGGCGCCGCCGCTGATCGAGCCGATCGCCTGCGACGGCGAGGTGCCGGAGCGGACGAGGTTGTCGTAGTCGTCGGCGATGTGGAGGATGCGGCCGAAGAGCGTCGACCGGCCGCCGACGGTCTCGACGATCTGCCGGTGATGATCGAAAGCGGCCAGCACGCGTCGGACCTTGCCCTCGTGAAAACCCGGTTGCTGCAACAAAGTCAGGCTGCCGGCGCGGATGTGCGGCTCGCCGCCGCCGCCGCGCGCCACGCCGATGTCGTGGAGCAGCGCCGCCACGCCGAGGTCCTGCCGCAGTCCCACCGAGAGACTCGCGCCCTCGGCAAGGATCAGCGAGTACTGGCAGACGCGGAAGCTGTGCAGGCCGTGCGCGCTCGCACCGGGAGGGTTCCACCAGAGTTGATCGTGGCCCGGATGCAGCTCGAGCAGGTCGGTGACCACGCGCCGCAGCGGGAGGATGTTCATCCGCCGCCCTTCGGCGACGCCCTCCCAGGTGTCTTCGACCAGCTCGACACCTCGCGTCACGACCGTCTTCGCCTCGACCTTGTCTGCCGCCCTCTCGGCTTCGCCGGCCGTCTTGAGGCGGTGAATCACGGCGGGCTCGATGTTGTCCACGCCGCGCGCGATCAGCGCCTGGCGCAGCGCCGCTCGCTGCCGCTCCGCGGGAGGCCGCGCGTTCAGGCATTGCAGGAGCGATCGCATCTGCTGCTCGCTCGGGGCGGAAGTGAACGTCAGTCCGCCGACCATGTGCGGCGCCAGCTCGGCGGCGAGGCCCTTGCCGTCCTTACCCTGCTGCGGCGTGCGCACGCGAATCTCGTTCAGGTAGACCTGCTCCTCGACCGCGACGAGCTGCAGCGCGCCGAGCAAGCCGACCAGGCGCGCGATCGTCGAGGTCAGCTCGCCGATCGGCTGGTTCAAAGCCGGGTTCTCGGGCGCGTACGAGCGGCTCATACGCAAGAGTCCAAAGAGGAGCCCGACCATCTGCTCGCCCTTCTCGCGGACGATGCCGGCCAGCTGCGGATCCTCGCCGGCGCGGGCGCGGTCGATGCTGCGGCCGAGCGTTGCTTGCGCCTGTGCCAGCTCATCCATGGGGTTGCGCTCCGCGCCGGCGCCAGAGGGCGATGCTCTTGAGCGAGTGTTTCTTGAGCTCTTCGTCGGCAGCGGCCTGCGCGCCGATCTCGCGCAAAAGCGCCAGCGTCGGCTCGCCCGGCACCTGGATGAGGCCCGCCGCGGCCGTCCACAGGAGCATCCGCTTCGGCTTCTTCGCCACCAGTTTCGAGAGCAGGCCGGACTGCGGCGGATGGAGCCAGCCGGTGAAGAGCTCGAAGGCCTCTTTCGGATCGAGCGCGCCGAGGGCCGCGCCCATCGCTTCGGCCTCGCGCGCTTCGAGCCCGCCCGTCTCGATCGTCGTCACCAGATCACGGATGTCACCGAAGGCTTTCTTCTCCTGGTGGCGCGCGAGCGCTTCGGCGGCGGCGATGCGGACCTCGGCGTGCTGCGACTGCAGCGCCTCGATCAGCGGGCCGGCCGCGTACGGCTCGTCGAACATCTTCACCGCCGCGAGCTGCGCCCCGGCGTGCTCGCTGGCCAGCAGTTTTTTCGCTGCTTCCTGCTGCGCGCCGGGCTCGAGGAAGGTGAGCAGCACGTCGGTCAGCGGCGGCTCGGCCGTCGACAGGCGCGCGAGGATCCGGTCCTTGCGCCCTTGCGCCGCGCGTCTGGCGAGCGTGTTCAACGCTGGATCGACGCCGGCCGCCGCGATCCGATCGAGCAGCGGATCGAGCAGGTCCGCTCCGTAGCGCGCGAGCAGGTCGAGCAATTCGACCAGCGAGTCCGGGGGCTCCTCGCCCTTGGGCACGGTGGCGAGCAGCTTCTGAAGCGTGTAGGGGGCGGCGAGCGGCTTGAGCGACGGCCCGAGCACCGCCCCGGCCTTGCCGTGCTGTCCGGCCACCACCTTCGCCAGATCACGCAGGTGCTTCACGTCCAGCTCGGCGAGGAGGAAATCGCGCACCTGGTTGGCGTCGTCGAGCAGCTCGCGGACCATGCGCACGGCGTTGCCCGGCAGGGTATCCGCGCTCTCTTCGGCCTCGAATTCCTGCAGCGCCAGCCTGGGGATGGGAAAGCAGCCGAAGATGCGGGGCGGAAAGAGCGGCGGCGCCGGCGCGTCGAAATCGGGCGCAAACGTGCGCCCGGCGGCCTTGCGGCGGGCCGGCGCGGCCTCCTCGTCCTTCTCGGCGACGAGCCCTGCGGCGGCGCTGAACTGGATGGAACGGAAGGCGGCGCGGGTGAGGAGCGTGACCACATCCTCCTCCTGCTGCCGCACGCCGATGAAGCGGACGCTGAGCACTTCGAGCAGCTTGAGCTGTTCTTCCCAGCTCGCGGCGGGCTGGATGACGAGCCGGCGGATGCCGTCGCGGTAGAGACGGTAGGCGAGCGACTTCTCGCGGTCCTTCTCGGCGTGGACGACTTCGCCCTTGAGCGCCAGCTCGAACTGGCGCACCTCGAGGTCGAGCGCGCCGTGGGTCGTCAGGAACGCGGCGATCGCGTCGCGGTATTCGTGGAGAAAGCGGCGGACAGCCTCGTTCTGTGAGTCATAGAGCGTGAAGGCGCGGGCGGCCTTGGAAAAGCAGCGCAGCGCGGCGTTGGCGGCGCGGCCCGCCGGCGTTCCGCCGATCGGGGCTTCCTCGAGGGGTTCGGTAGCCAGCGCGGCCGGTTCGGTCGTCATGGACGTTGACATGCTACCAGCGACCGGCCGGCTCAGCGCGTTCTCTGAAAGACGATCTTGCCGCCGACCATCGTCAGGTCGACCTTCGCGTCGCGCAGCGCGTGCGGATCGATGCGGAAGATGTCCGCGCTGAGCACGACCAGATCGGCCAGCTTGCCCGGCGCGAGCGTGCCCTTGTCCTTCTCCTGGAATTCGGCGAACGCAGAGCCGAGCGTGTAGGCCTCGACCGCTTCGGCGAGCGTGATCTTCTGCTCCGGCACCCAGCCGCCCGGATGCTTGCCGTCGAGGGTCTCGCGGGTGACCGCGGCGAAGAGGCCGAGCAGCGGGTTCAACGGCGCGACGCTCCAGTCGGTGCCGAACGCCAGCCGCACGCCGCGGTCGAGCAGGGTGCGAAAGGCGTACGTCGTCTTTGCGCGCTCGGGCCCGATGCGCCGCTCCGCCCACTGACCGTCGTCGATGGCGTGATACGGCTGCATCGAAGCAACGACCGAGAGCCGCTCGAGGCGCTCGAAGTCTTTGGGCGCGACGTGCTGCAGGTGCTCGATGCGCCAGCGCCGCTCGCGCGCGCCGTTGGTTTTTTCGATCTCGCTGAACGTGTCGAGGACCGACGAGATGGCCTGGTCGCCGATGGCGTGGATGCAGAGTTGTAGACCGGCGGCGTCGGCGCCGATCAGCCGCGCGCGAAAGGCTTTGAGGTCCTGCATCTCGGCGGAGACGAGGCCGTTACCGGCCGCGTCGAGAAACGACTCGAAAAACCACGCGGTCGCGGACCCCAGCGATCCGTCGGCGTACCCTTTGACCGCGCCGAGCCGCAGGAACGTCGAGCCGAACGCGCGGCGCAGGCCGATGCGCGCCTGATCCTCCCAGCTCGTCTCCATCGGCGCGTTGTAGATGCGCGCGGTCAGCTCGCCGCGCTCGGCCAGCCAGGCGTACGCCGCTACGTCGCCCCGCTCGGGATTCATGTGCTGCACACTGGTGACACCGAGCGAGGCTGCGTGGGCCAGCGCGCGCTTCGCCGCCGTCCGCCGCTGCTCCGGGGTGGGTTGAGGTACGACCTTGTCGACCAGGTCCATCGCCGCGTCCTTGAGCACTCCGGTCGGCTCGCCGCGCACGTCGCGCACGATCTCGCCGCCCGGCGGCGCCTTCGTCTGCGCGGTGATGCCGGCGAGCTTGAGCGCTTTGGAATTCGCCAGCGCCTCGTGGCCGTCGTGGCGGTTGACGAAGACCGGCGTCGAAGGGGTCGCCGCGTCGATCAACTCGCGCGTCGGCAGCCGCGGCGGATTCCAGTTCTGCTCGTCCCAGTCGCCGCCCAGCACCCACTCGCCCTCGCGCTGCTTGCGCGCCTGTGCGGCGATGCGTGCGGCGAGCTCTTCGGGTGATCGAGCGTCGGTGAGCTGGACCTGATCGAGCTGCAGTCCGGCCTGGACGAAATGCAGGTGGGCGTCGTTGAAACCGGGCAGCACGCGCTTGCCGCGCGCGTCGATCACCTTCGTCGACGGGCCGCGCCAGGTTGCGATCTGTTTGTCGGACCCCACCGCTACGATGCGTTCGCCGATGATCGCCAGCGCTTCGGCCTCGGGTTGCTGCGCGTTCACGGTCCAGATCCGCGCGTTGCTGACGATCAGGTCGGCGGCGGCGAGCAGGGAGAGGAGGAGCATGTCGCGAGACTAGAACAGATCGGTGCGCCGGGACTGACGGATCAGGCTCAAGCGCAGTCGCTGAGCCACCTTCGGTGGCCGCGACTGGAACAACCCGGTTAGGTTTGCGGGATGGATCGATCGGCGTTGGACGCGGCGCATGCGGCGGCGGTGAGGTATCTGGAGTCGGCCGGCGAGCGGCCGGTGGGCTCGAGCACCACGGTCGAGGACATGCGTGCGGCCCTCGGCGGGCCGTTACCCGAAGACGGCGAGGCGGCGGCGCAGGTCGTCGCGGAGCTCGCGCGCCGAGCCGACCCCGGCATCGTCGCGACGGCGGGACCGCGGTTCTTCGGTTTCGTCATCGGCGGCAGCCTGCCCGCGGCGGTCGGCGCTGACTGGCTGACGAGCGCGTGGGACCAGAACGCGGGCAAGCTGCTCGGCTTGCCCGCAGGCACCGGCGTCGGATTCGTCACCGGCGGGCAGATGGCGAACACGACCTGTCTCGCCGCCGCCCGGCAGGCCGTCCTCGCCCGCGCCGGCTGGGACGTGGCCGTGCGTGGCCTGTGGGCCGCGCCGCGCGTGACGGTGCTGGCCGGCGAGGAAGCGCATGTCACCGTCTACGGCGCGCTGCGGCTGCTCGGGATGGGCGACGCGTCGGTGACCAAAGTGGCCGTCGACGGGCAGGGGCGCATCGATCCGCAGTCGCTCCGGACGGCGCTCCACGCCGTGACCGGGCCGGCCATCGTTTGCGCCCAGGCCGGCAACGTGAATACCGGCGCGTTCGATCGCCTCGACGAGATCGTCGAGGCAGCCCGCGAGCGAAATGCGTGGGTCCACGTCGACGGCGCCTTCGGCCTCTGGGCGGCAGGGAGCGCGCGCCACCGCCACCTGATCAAAGGGGTCGAACGAGCCGACTCCTGGGCCACCGACGCGCACAAGTGGCTCAACGTCCCCTACGACAGCGGCCTCGCCTTCGTCCGCGATACCGCCGCGCATCGAGCGGCGATGCTGCGGACTGCCGCCTATCTGCAGCCCGCCGAGCCGGACAAGGGCCGCGACAACTACGAGTGGACGCCGGAATTCTCGCGCCGCGCCCGCGGCTTCCCGGTCTATGCCGCTCTGAGATCGCTCGGCCGCAAAGGCGTCGAAGCCATGGTCGACCGCTGCTGCGATCACGCCCGTCTCTTCGCGCGCCTGCTCGGAAGCGCGCCCGGCGTGACCATCGCCAACGAGGTGGTGCTCAACCAGGTGCTGGTGCGATTCGAACGCACCGGCATGGACGGCGACGGCTGGACGCGGGAGGTGATTTCCCGCATCCAGCGCGACGCAATCTGTTGGGCCTCCGGCACCGTCTGGAAGGGCCGGGCGTTGCTGCGCATCTCGGTGAGCAACTGGAGCACGACCGAGGACGACGTCCGCCGCTCGGTCGCCGCCATGCTCGCCGCTCACGAACGCTGAGAGCCGTGACCGCCCGGCCGGATGGCCAGCGTGATCAAGGACGCGGCGGTGCAGAAGGTCGTGCTATCGAGAGAAGCCGCGCGCGGATGCTCTTCTCGAACTCGGTCCACTCCGCGCCGCCGATGGCCGCCTTGGCCTCCGCGGTCAGCATGTACGAGACGTGCTCTTCGCCGCCGTAGCTGCCGAAGCCGCGCAGGATGCGGTCGTTGGCGAGTTGCTCGGACGCCGCCTTGTGCGCCTCGATGGCGTGGTCCCGCTCGCGCTTCTCTTCCGGAGTTCTGGCGTTGGCCTTCTCTCTTTCCAGCTGCATGGCGGCCATGCCCGAAGCCGCGACCGAGTAGAGCGGCACGCCGGCCGCGCCGCCGGTCGAGAACGTCTTCGTCTTGTCGTCGTACTTGCCGATCAGCGCCTTTTGCCCTTTCTCCAGCGTGCTCTCGGAGACCTTCACGCCCGCGCCGCGCGCGGCGTAGAGCCCGTTGTTGGCGAACGCGCTGGCCAGAAGCGGCGCCCAGCCGTCCTGAGAGTAACTGCCGTCCCTCGCCTGCGCGTGCTCGGTCCGCCGCGCGCACGAGACCAGCGCGTCGCGCGCCCTTTCCCGAAGCTCGCCCTTCGGCAGCGTGGGCAACACTTCGGCGAGGAACTGCGCGGCGAGGAAAGTGTCGATGTTCCGGCCCAGCTTCCGCTGCGCGAGGGTCCCGGGCGGATTGATGGCGACCTCGTCCGCCGGCGTCTTCTCGACCGCCGCGACCACGAACCGTACCGCGCGCCGCGTGCTGTCCTGGTATTCGCCGGTCGATCCGGTGTGTCCCATCCGCACCAGCGCCAGGCCGGCGATGGCGGTGGTGGCGACGTCGGGGGTGGGCGACTTCATCGTCTCGCCCCAGCTGCCGTCGGTGTTCTGGGCGGCGATCAGCCACGCCAGCGGGCGCTGGACGTCGACCGGCTGGGCGAGTGCGAGCAAGAGCAGGACGTGAGGCAACATGGGACCTCCGGAAAAGGGTGTCCACGTCGAACGCGCCGGGCCCGAAAAAGATCTGGACAAGCTTTATATGCATTGATATGTATATGCACAGACATGCAGATAGACGCCTTCCAGACTCTCGCCGACCCCACCCGCCGCCGCATCGTCGAGGTCCTGCGCGGCGGCGAGCGGCCGGTCAGCGATCTGGTCGGCGCGGTGGAGATCGACCAGTCCGGCGTCTCGCGCCATTTGCGCATCCTCTTCGAGGCCGGCTTCGTCCAGGTCCGCCCTGACGGACAGCGGCGGCTCTACTCGCTGCGGCCCGAGCCGTTCCTCGCGCTGGACTTATGGGTCGGCCGCTACCGCGCGCTGTGGGAAGCGCGGCTCGACCGCTTCACCCAGGCGCTGGAACGCAAGCGAAAGGGACGGTCATGAGCAGACGGAAGATCACGCTGGAGCGGATGTTCGCGGCCCCCCTCGAGGACATCTGGGAGCTGTGGACCAGCAAGGAAGGCATCGAGTCCTGGTGGGGCCCGGAAGGCTTCACGGTCGAAGTGCTGGCGCTCGACCTGCGCCCCGGCGGCGCATTCCGCTACGCGATGAGCGCCACGGCGCCCGCGCAGGTCGAGTTCATGCGCAACGCGGGGATGCCGCTGACCAGCGAAGTGCGGGCGAGATTCACCGAAGTCGTCCCGGCCGTCGCCTCGCGTTCACGCAGCTCGCCGACTTCGTCCCCGGCGTCGAGCCGTACGAAATGACCACCGCGGTCGAGCTGAGCCCGTTCGCGCAGGGCGTGCGGATGCTCGTGACTCTCGACGCGATGCACGACGAGATCTGGACGCAGCGCGCGGTGGCCGGGATGGAAAGCCAACTCGGCAGACTCGCGAAACTCATCGAGGGACGCTCATGACCGTGCTCCGCGGAATCGGCGCCATCGTGCTCTGCTTCGTCGTGGTCTCGGCGCTTTCGTTCGGCGTCGACGGCATTCTCCACGCCACGGGTGTATTTCCGCCTTGGGGCCAGCCGATGGCCGGCCATCTCTTCACGCTCGCTCTGGCCTACCGGATCGTCTTCGACACGTTCGGGACGTGGATCGTCGGGGTCTGGATCAGCGGCGCGATCGGATTCGCCTTCAGCCTCTTTGGCATCATCGCCACCATGCAGCGGGGCTCGCAGCTCGGCCCCTTGTGGTACCCCATCGCCTTGACCGCGAGCGTCCCGTTGACGACCTGGGTCGGCGGCCGGCTCGGCATCCGGAGGTCGCCGTCACCCGGCTGAAGCAGAACGCGAAGGCTTGAGCCAGTCCCAGCGCAGGACCGCCCACTCGTCGGTCGCGTCCCGGTAGCGTTCGAGGACGGTGAAGCCGACGCGGAGGTGGGCGCGCATCGATCGGGTGTTGCGGGTGGCGACTTCGGTGATCGTGGAGTCGTAGCTTCCAGACAGCCACACGCGGTGGGCGTCGTAGAGCAGGTCGAAGACGCCGCGTCCCCGCCATGGCCGGGCGATGCAGATCTGGCCCATCACGTAGAAGCGCTCTTTCAACGTCTCGAGACGCTGGAACATCGGCTCCAGGATCGGCACGAACGCTCGGCACTCGACCGGCATCACCAGCGCGTAGCCGGCCAGCTCCTCGCTCTCCATGGCGACGATGCTCGGCGCGATGGCGTGCATCCGGCGCAGCACGTCGAACGAATGCTCGACGGTGACGAAGCCCTGCGCGGCCGCGTCCTGGGGGCTCAAGTTGCGGGCCAGGTTCGCCTGCTGCAGCTCGAGGATCTGCTCCAGCTCGCGATCGCTGGCGACCGGCCGCGCGTTCATAGCTGCTTCAGGTCTAGCGAATCGGTGGACAGGACGCCGTAGAGCAACAGCCCGATCCCGACCACCGCCGCGCCGCCGCTCACGCCGTACTGCCAGCCGGCGACCGTCTTTGCCGGGACGGCGTTGTCGGCCTGATGCTTGAAGAGGAGGTAGGACCCGCCCCCAGCCCCGAGCAGCAGCGCGCCGAGGATCAGCGGCAGCGGTCCGGCGCCGCGCGAGAGGCGGGCTTCGCTGCGGCCCACCGGCACCGTGATGTCGCGGGTGAGGTCCATCGCGTGCGTGACGACGACGTGCGTGCGGCCGGGCGCGAGCTGCAGACGGCAGCTGAGGCCGACCTGAACCCAGGAGCCGCAGCGGGCGATCCCATCGGGGCCGCGGGCCTCGACGCCGAACTCCTCGTTGCCCTGCGCGGTGACGAAGTCGACCCACTGCGCTTCCTTGCGCGTCGGGACCGGTTTCGCCGCGGCTTCCTTCGGCGGTGGCGCCGGGGCGATGGCCATCTTCCGCAGCGGCGCGGGCAGCGAGATGTCGGCGCCCTCGGCCATCGTGAAGCTCATCTTGAGCGGTTCGTAGCCGTCCCTGGTCACGGTCAACGCGTGCGCGCCGGGCGAGACCGGGCCGGTCCACGGACTCTTGCCCACCACCGACCCGTCGATGTCGATGGTGGCGCCGTCGGGATCGGCGTGCACCGTCAGCATCCCCGGCTTGGGCGGCTCCTTCGCGCGCAAGAGAAATGGCGTCCTCCGACTCGACCAGGTCGCCTCGGCGAGGTCGGCCGCGTCGAACGCCTGCAGGTAGTACTCGATGTCGCCGGTGATTTCCGAGCCGGGGATAGTCGCCGAGTACCGCGCGCCAGTCCCGCGCTTGAGCGAGATCTTCTTGAAGCCCTTCGTTCCGGCCGGCCGGTACCAGAGGTACGGGTCGAACACGCCACCGGGCGATTCGATCGCCGCCGTGAGCGTCAGATCGCGCCCCGGCACCGCGTTGGGCGGAGGCGCGTGCTCGAAGACGGGAGCGGCGATCGCGGGCAGGGCGAAGAGCAACGGGACGAAGAAAAGACGGTGCACAGCGCCATGTTACACTGACGGCGTGGCGATCTGCGTCCTTTGCAGCAGCGAGTTCGAAGGGACCGAAGCGATCTGTCCCAGGTGCGCCGAAGCGCGCACCGGCACGCTCGCGCCGCGCGAGCAGCCGCCGGCCGCCTCTCCGCCGCCCGCCGCCGAAGGGTCGCCGAGCATGGCCTTTTCGCCGTCGCTCGAGATCCAGGCGGGGGTCACGCGCCTGCCGCCGACGCCGCGCTCGCTCGCACACACACCGATCCCCGCCGTGCGTTCCCGCGAGGGCGACCTGCCGCCGGGGGCCATCCTGCTCCACCAGTTCCGCGTCATGCGCAAGCTGGGCGAGGGCGGGTTCGGCGCGGTCTATCTCGCCGAGCAACTCGGCCTCGATCGCAAGGCCGTGATCAAGGTCGTCCACCCCGCGCTGGTCGAGGACGAGACGTTCGTGCAGCGGTTCCACCGCGAAGCGCGGATGCTGGCGTCGCTCGATCACCACCACCTGGTGAAGGTCTTCAATTTCGGCCAGCTGCCGACGGGAATGCTCTTCCTCACCATGGAGTACGGCGGCGACCGGACGCTGGCGCAGGAGCTGACCGAGCGCGGCCGGTTCGACACACGCCGGGCGCTGCACGTGATGTCGCAGGTGCTCGACGCGCTCTTCGAGGCGCACCAGATGGGCATCGTCCATCGCGACCTCAAGCCGGCCAACATCCTGCTCGGCGTGCGGGGTGGGGAAGAGTGGGTGAAAGTGGTCGACGTCGGCATCGCCAAGGTGATGGCCGGCGACGAAGAGGGCGCTGCTGACGAGCGGCTCACCGGCACGGGCATGGTCCTCGGCACGCCGTCGTACTACTCGCCGGAACAGGCGCGCGGGCTGCCGGTGGACGGGCGATCCGATCTCTACGCGGCCGGCATCGTGCTCTACGAGATGCTCACCGGGCACTTGCCGATCAAGGGCAAGACGCCCATCGACTACGTCCGCGCGCACGCGGTCGAGGCGCCGACGCCGGCGAAGAAATACGGCGTCACGCTGCCCGAGGGCGTGGAAAAGATCGTCCTGCGCGCACTGCAGAAGGACCCGGACAAACGGTACGCCACGGCCCGCGAGATGAAAGCGGCGGTCGACGCGGCGCTTCGGGCGCTGCCGAAGCGGGCCGGCGCTGCCGAAGCGGGCCGGGGAGTTGCGCGTGCCCTGGCGCCCGATCCTGCTCGCGGCGGCCGGCATCCTGCTCGCCCTCGGTCTGGCCGCTGCGCTGAAGCTTGGCGCGCTGGATGCCATCGCTCGTTGGACCGCTCCAAGACCGAAGCCGCCGGCCCGTCCGCCCGCTGCGGCTCCGGCGGAAACCGCGGCGCCGACTCCGCCCCCTCCGGCGGCGCCGGTCATCAAGCCCGGCAAGCTGCTGGTGCGCGCTCCCGGCGCGGAAGTACGCATCACCGGCGCGCACGCCGCCGGCTCCGACGTCGAGATCGCGGCGAAATGCGGCGCCTTCACCGTGGTCGACGATGCCGACGGCTGGTCGGTCGCCGTCAAGTACCGCCGCGCCGGCGGCGCCCTCTCGCTGACCGTCGAGAGTACCCCGCTGGCGATGGTCTACTTCGAGGACAGCCCGCTCGGCCGCATCGGCGCCATCAAGGTCGGCGGGGCGCCGGTCCAGCTCGTCTTCCGGCGCCCCACCGGCGGCGAATTCGCCCTGATCGTGAAATACGCGCCGTAGAAATTCGGGGACACAATACGTATTTCTAGCTTGTCCGGCTCGAGCACGACCTTGAAGTCGCGGGCGCCGTGCGCGGTGACCTGTTTCTCCCAGCCCGACAGCCGCTGCCGGTAAACAGTGGGGTCGGCGTTGTCGGCAGCCAGCCGCTTCACGTTCATCGCCACCACCCGGACGCCCTTGAGCTCGTCGGGGGCCAGGTCGCGCTTGACGCCGCGGGGCAGGTCTTCGGCCATGTCGCTGAAGACGACCATCGTCCGCTTGCCGGCGCCGGTCTCGCGCAGGTACTCCGCGCCGAGCATCATCGCGCCGCGGATGTCGGTGTGCGACGCCTTGCCGGGCCGGTGGGCGAACTCATCCGGCCGCTGCGCGAAGGCCAGCTTCTCGGCGTTGGCCTTCGACGGCCGCACGTCGAGCTTCACGCTGGCCTCGACGTTGTCCCTCTTGTAGCTCTCGCTGTCGATGCGGATGACGATCAGGCTGTCGCCCGGCGCCATTCGCGGCAGGAGCCCGCGGCGGATGACCTCCACCACCTGTGGCTTCTGGTCGGCGCTGCACGACACCGCGAGCAGGGCCGCGATCAGCGTCCGCTTCATCGGCGCGTCTCCGGCCGCAGCGCGACCGTCCCGGACGGCGCGCTCTTCCCGTTGCCGGTCATCTTCTCGATCTGCAGCGGAATGACGATGTAGATGTCGCACACGTGGCGAGCGGCCGCCAGCGTATAGCGCATCGCGTGGCCGCCCAGGCGAGAGAGAAAACCGCCCAGGTGCAGCAGGCCGGCGACGACGCTGAGCACGATGTGACCGCCGGTCGAGATCATCGTCTCCAGCGGCACCGCCACCATCGCCAGGATCCACGGCAGGATGAAGCCGAGCACGGCCTGGCCGATGACCGGAATGTGCGAGGTCGCGGTGTTGGCCACCGGCGCCGACATGCCCGCCAGCGACGCCTTCAGCGCGTTCGACGAGTCGACGATCTGCTCGCGCAGGATCGCCAGCGAGGCCTCGATGCAAGCGAGCATGAAGAGGCCGCCCAGCGCGACCGCCAGAATCATCCGGCGGCGCGAGCTCGGCAGCAGCTCTGCCCGACGGCACCAGCTCGCTCATCGGCAGCGCGATCAGGTTGAAGTTCACGAACGCGCCGCCGATCGCCACGGCCAACACCAGCACCGAGACGACGAACAGCTGCGTCGAGCTCCAGCCGAGCGCGCGCACTTCCTTCTCGTCGCCCTTGCGGATCTTCTCGTACGAGGCCATGTAGCCGTCGATCCGCTTGGTGGATTCGAGCGCGCCGGTGACCGCCTTGGCGACCTCGCTGGCGAGCTTCTGCAGCTCTTTCCAGGCCGGGGCCATCGCGCCGAGGATCTTGTGCCGCTTGGCGGTGGTCTCGCGGAAGTCGGCCAGCGCCTTCTTCTCGCCGGCCTGGGCCGACTTGTGGATCTCCTCGAGGACCTTCTTCACCACGCCGTCGCCGTTGGGCGGCATCTTCGCCACCGCCGCGACCGCGTCGCTCCAGCCTGGAGCAGCCGGCGCCGCCGACGCGCACTCCTGGAAGTCGGCGTCGATCTTGGTGACCGCGTCGTCGATCTTGCGGTGCAGGTCCGGATACCGGGCCAGCTCCTTGGCGAAGGCGCCCTCGATGCGATGGAACTCACGGCCGACCTTGGCTTCCAGGTCGCCCTTGCCCATCTCGAGGATCATCTCGCGATCGCGCTGCGTCACGCGCGTCGCCATGCCGCGGCACCAGCGGGCACAGATGCGCAGCGCGCCGCCCAGCAGGCGGCCGACCTCGTCGAGGCCCTTGTGCATCGGCACCCGGGCGAAATAGAGGAAGACTTGGCTGATCAGCCACAGCGCCAGAATCGACGCCGCGGGGTTGGCAGGCCAGATCAACAGGCGTTCCATGAAGCACCTCCTTATTGCTGCCTTGGAAACTTATCGGGCAAAGGCCCAGTTCAGAGCGCCGCGCAGGCTCGGCTCGAGCTTGAGCTGCGCGTATCGGATCCGCCGGCGCATGCGGCCCTTGCCGACGCGGATGAGAAGAGAATTGAGGAGTCGCTTGGCTTCGTCGCGGATGCCGTCGCGGCGCAGGAGATCGGCGAGATCGAGCGAGGCCTCGATGTGCCCCGGCTGCAGCTCGAGCGCCTGCCGGAGCAGCAGCGCCGCCAGCGGCCGCTGCCGCTTCTTGGTCAGCATCGAGCGGCCCTGCAGGAGCGCGAGGATCGCATCGGCGCGCTTGCCGAGCATCACCTGCTGGTTGGCGATGCGCTCCCAGTATTCGACCTGCTCGGGGAACGTCTGCGCCGCCACCGTCCACACCGCGATTGCCTTGGGCGCGAACCCGGCCGCGAGAAAGCCCGCGGCCGCCTTGTCGAAGCTCTTCCGCGACTCGTCCCAGCGGCCCAGGCGCGCGAGCAGCGGCGCCAGCCGCGCGTGGACGGGGAGGTCGGCGTCGTCGTGCTCCAGGACCTTTCGGTACCAGCGCACCGCCTTGCGAACCCGCCCGCGCGAGCGCGCCTTGTCGGCCGTCGCGATGGCGGTGCCTCGATCATAGGGTTTTGTCCAGAACACGCGCGAAAGCCTAGAGGATCCGCGATGAAGGTCGAAAGGGACCGGAGGTGTGTTCCGGTGTGGCGGGCGGGATCGCTCTCGCACCGCGCGCGACGCAACCCCGCGTGATCCGGGCATGACGTAAAGGTGCGTGGAGGTAGCTACGCCTTTTCGACCCGGAAGCGGAGCTGTGCCGGCTCTGCCGAGCTCAGCTCTTCGTCCCTGGGCAGGGCGCCCGCCGGCGGCAGGACGGGGTGGTAAATCTTGAGGTCCGCGCTGGCTTCGCCGCCTTTCACTACGCCCGTGGTTGTGCTCGACGACGAACTTCACCGGGCCGTCGTGGCCCTCGACGTGCGCGCGCATGACGGTCTCGCTGCCGTGCTCGTTGCGCACGCTGTCCCAGCGCAGATCGCTCGCCTGGAAGCCGTCGACGATCGCGATCGCGGCCGGGATCCCCTTGATTTTGAAGTGATAAAACGTGGCCTGCTCGGCGTGCTCGCCGTTGACCGCGCCCTGCTGCTTGACCTCGACGCGATAGAGGACGTCGTCCATTGGCGGTAGAATAAATTCGGGAGGGGGACCATGTCCATCTTCAGCGCCCTCGCGACCGTGCACCCGCCGCGGTTCGTAAACCACATCATCGACGCCGCCGAAGCCGAGGCGAAGCACATCGGCTACAAGGTCGAGGACGCCGCCGCGGAGGCGCTCGGATACTGCGAGCTGGCCGGTTTCCGCTATCCGGTCAAGGCGTACCAGTTCAAGATCACCGAGACGCTCACCCGCGGTTCGCGCCTGGACGACAAGGGCCTGCGCGATCTCAAGACGCGCGGTTTCAAGGGCGTGGTCAACCTCTGCCGCGAGTACGACGACAGCGACAAGGTGCGCAAGGCGGGCCTCGTTCCGCTGCATCTGGCGATCCTCGACAACACCGCGCCGGCCGACTCGCAGATGGTGCAGTTCCTCGACTTCGCCCACGACCCGGCCCACCAGCCGACCTACGTGCACTGCGAGGCGGGCAAGGGGCGCACCGGATGCGCCGTGGCCTCGTACCGGATGGCGATCCAGAAGTGGAGCGACGCGCAAGCCCTCGAGGACGCGAAGAAGTTCGGGCTGCAGCTCGACAAGCAGATCGCGTTCGTCAAGTCGTTCTACGCCGCGCTGCGGGCAGTGAAGTATCCCCCGTATCCGATCGGATCGGCGCCGCCGGCCGGCCTCTGGAAGTTGCCGGCGCAGGGTCAGTGGACGGCCGATGCCCACGGCGCGAAGAGCGACCCGGTCAACGTCTATGCATTCGGGCCGTTCGACGCCTTCGAGCGCGCCGTGCTCGAGGGAGGCTGGACGCGCGCGATGGACAACAAGCTGGCCAACAACGCGAACTACATCGGCTCGGCGGTCGAGTTCGAAGGCGTCAAGGCCGAGGACGCGATCGCCAGACTGTGCGAGCGGATTCCGGGCGTGCACGTTCCCGAGATGAAGGTGGACGAGGACGACGAGAAGGTGGTCGCTTCGATGCCGGTCTCGGGTGGGCGGCCGGCACCACATCCGCGTGTTCGACGCGCGCGCGAAGGACCGGCAGGGCCGCGCGGTGTGGGCGGTCGCGGCCACGCAGGACGTGGGGATCATGTTCGACCCCAAGCGGCCCGAGCAGGGGTTCATGAACCATCGCGTGGCGGCGAACACCGACGGCGAGCGCGATTTCCTCACCCGGGCGCTGCGGTCGGCGGGCGCGACGATCGAGATCGGCGGGCCGATTCAGTACGGCGCGAAGAATCAGTACGGGGTCGGCCCCGGCGATTCCAGGGTGGCGCAGGCGCTCTTCGGCTGAACCGATCGTGCACGGGCACGAGCACGGCTTTTGCTTTCACGGTCTGA
>VBLM01000382.1 GCA_005879095.1 Deltaproteobacteria bacterium | reverse complement strand
TCGACGACCGCGCCGTCCTCGCCGTCGAGGTTGACGATGGTGCGGACGCGGAAGACGTTCATGTGGTGCGAGCCGGCGTTCACCGCGGCGACGATGTGCGAGATCCAGATCGGATCGGTCCCGCTGCCAGGGACGCGCAAGAAATAGCAGCGCTGCACTTCCGTGCCTCGCGCGACGGCGAACGAGTCGGTTGCGAGCTGGAAACCGGAAGCGGGTGGCGCGAGCTCGACGTCGCGTGGGCCGGGGCACGCGGCGGTCGCGAGCAGCAATGCCAAAGCGAATCTCACGTGGCGCGCACCCTCATCGAGCCGAGCGATTCGACGTCCAGTGAAATCTCGACTCCCGGCCGCAGCGGTTCGGCCACGGTGGCCGCGCCGGCCAGCACGATGCTCCCCGCCGGCAGCGGATGCGGCAGCATCGCGACCAGCTGCACGAGCGAGTCGAGCGGGTGGCCCGAGATGGCGTTGGAGTCCGCTTCCTGCACGACTTTACCGTCGACCGACATGCGGATTTGCAGGCCGTTCACTGCGCGCGGCGGCAGGAGCGGGCCGATCGCGAACCGCCAGGAAGAGCAGTTGTCCGCGACCACGTCGGTCAGCGAGAAATACTTGAAGCCAGCGAATCGCGAATCGAGGATCTCCAGCGCCGGCGCGACTGATTGCAGCGCCGCGAACGCTTCGTCGCGCGTCACTTTGCCGTGCAGTTCGCGGGCCGTGACGAAGGCGATCTCCGGCTCGATCTTCGGATGCACTCCGTCGGCCACCCGCACCAGTTCGGAGACGCGCATCACATCGGTGAGGACGCCGTAGATCGGCGCGCCGAGCGACATCTGCCTGCGCTTGGCTTCCGAGGTGAGGCCCATCTTGTATCCGACGATCTTCTCGCCGCGCCGTTTGCGCAGCTCGATACCGCGCGCCTGCACGTCGTATGCCGCGGCGAGATCGAACTCACCGTGCGTCTTGGTCAACGGCTGGATCTCGCGGCGGCCTTTCAGGGCCTCGTCCAGCTCCCGGGCGAACAGGTCTGCATCGATCATGACGGCCCCACGTTAGCCCCCCTCGACGCCTGCGGGGAAGGGCGATAAAGCTCGCCGCATGCAGGACGTCCTGAACACCATCGACGGCCGGCAGGTCGCGGCGATTTCAGGCGAGTGGCTGGACGACGTCGATCCCGCGATCGGCGAGACGTACGCGCGGGTGGCGAGCTCGGACGCGCGCGACGTCGAGACCGCCGTGGCTGCTGCCGTGCGCGCGTTCCCCTCGTGGTCGCGCACGCCGGCTCCCGAACGTTCGCGCGCACTGCGGCGGCTAGCGCGCCTGATCGAGCGCGATCTGGAAAAGCTCGCCCGCGCGGAGAGCGTCGATTCGGGAAAGCCGTTGACGGCGGCGCGGACCATCGACATTCCGCGCGCGGTGCAGAACTTCGACTTTTTCGCCGACGCGGCGACGCAGTTCGCCAGCGAGGCGCATCCGACCGACGAGACGGCCTTGAACTACACGCTGCGCCAGCCGCTCGGCGCGGTGGCCTGCATCTCGCCGTGGAACCTGCCGTTGTACCTGCTGACGTGGAAGATCGCGCCTGCGCTGGCGGCCGGAAATTGCGTCGTCGCCAAGCCGTCGGAAGTGACACCCATGACCGCGTCGATGCTCGGCGAGCTCTCGATCGAGGCGGGGTTGCCGCCCGGTGCTTTGAACCTCGTGCATGGACTCGGGCCGCGCGCCGGCGCCCCGCTCTGCGCTCACGCGCAGGTGAAAGCGATCTCCTTTACCGGCTCGACGCGCGTCGGCAATGAGATCGCGCGCGAGGCCGCGTCGTCATTCAAGAAGGTCTCGCTGGAGATGGGCGGGAAGAATCCGACGCTGATCTTCGCCGACGCGGACCTGCGCTCGGCAATACCGGAAACGGTGCGCGCAGCGTTTTCGAACACCGGTCAGATCTGCCTGTGCGGCTCGCGCATCTTGATCGAACGAACAGTGTACGCCCGCGTCCGCGACGAGCTGGTCGAGCGCGTCCGCGCTCTGCGCATCGGCGATCCGCTGGAGCCGCGCACCGACCAGGGCGCGCTCGTCTCGCGGCAGCACTTCGACAAGGTGATGGGTTGCTTGCAGGTGGCGCACGACGAGGGCGGCCGTGTCCTCTGCGGCGGCGTTCGCGCGCGTGTCGAAGGACGCTGCTCTGATGGTTTCTTCATCGAGCCGACGTTGATCGAAGGGCTCGGGCCCGCCTGTCGCACCAATCAGGACGAGATCTTCGGGCCGGTCGCGACATTGCTTCCGTTCGATTCGGAAGCGGAAGCGATCGAGCTGGCGAACTCGACCCGTTACGGCCTCTCCGCGTCTCTGTGGACCCGTGATCTGTCTCGGGCGCATCGCGCGAGCGCCGCGCTGCACAGCGGCATCGTCTGGGTCAATTGCTGGATGTTCCGCGACCTGCGCACGCCGTTTGGCGGGATCAAGGATTCGGGCGTCGGCCGCGAGGGCGGAATGGACGCGATGCGCTTCTTCACCGAGGCCAAGAACATCTGCGTGAAGCTATGAAGTCGGCCCGCGCTCCGGAACCGGTCGGGCTTTATCCGCACGCCCGCCGCGCGGGCGGATTGCTCTTTCTTTCGGGGATCGGTCCGCGCCGGCCGGGAACCAACCAGATTCCGGAGAGCTTCGAAGACCAGTGCCGCTCCGTCTTCGACAACGTCAGAGTAGTCCTGGAGGACGCGGGCGCGCGCTGGGAAGATCTGGTCGACGTCACGGTCTTCCTGACGGACATGAAACGCGACTTCGCCGTCTACAATCGTCTGTACGCCGAATATTTCGCCAGCGCGCAGCCCTGCCGCACCACGGTGGAAGTTCAAGCGCTGCCGACGCCGATCTCGATCGAATTGAAATGCATCGCGGAGGACCGTTCCCGATGAAGCCACTCAATTTCCGCAAATGGATCGACGAGCACCGGGACTTGTTGAAGCCGCCGGTCGGCAACGCGCAGATCTGGGAAGGCGACCGCGACTTCATGGTCACCGTCGTCGGCGGGCCGAATTCGCGGACCGATTATCACGTCAACGAGGGCGAGGAATTCTTCTACCAGGTCGAGGGCGACATCGTGCTGCGCGTGCTGCAGCAGGGAAAACCGCTCGATATCCCCATCAAACAGGGCGAAATCTTCCTGCTGCCGCCGAATACGCCGCATTCCCCGCAGCGCCCGGCGAATACCGTCGGTCTCGTCATCGAGCGTCGCCGCTTGCCGGACGAGAAGGATACCTTCCTCTGGGTGTGCGATTCCTGCGGCGGCGAGCTTTATCGCGAATCTTTTCATTTGACCGATATCGTCAAGCAATTGCCGCCCGTGTTCGCGCGCTATTGGGGAGACGCGGCCCACACCACCTGTCGCAAGTGTGGCCGCAAGCATGAGAAGCATTGACATCCACACGCACGTGCTGCCGCCGGAGCTTCCGCGCTGGGGGCAGGGTTTCATCCGCCTGGAGCGCATCGACGAATGCCGCGCGCGTTTGGTGCGAGACGACGGCGCCCTGTTTCGCGAGATCGGGAGCAACTGCTGGGACCCGGAGGTGCGGCTGCGGGAATGCTCCGAAGCGGGCGTCGGCGTACAGGTGCTGAGCACGGTTCCGGTGCTCTTTTCGTATCACGCGCGCAGCGAGCAGGGACGCGACGTGGCGCGATTCCTGAATGATCACATTGCCGGTTTGTGCCGCGCGCATCCGCGGCGATTCATCGGCCTCGGAACGCTACCCATGCAGGCGCCCGAACTCGCCGCGCGCGAGCTGGATCGTTGTGTGCAGGATCTCGGCCTGGCGGGCGTGCAGATCGGATCGCACGTCAACCACTGGAACCTCTCCGACCCGGGGCTGTTTCCCGTCTTCGCGCGCGCCG
>VBLM01000381.1 GCA_005879095.1 Deltaproteobacteria bacterium | reverse complement strand
CGCACATCCCTGGCTACAAGATCGCGATGCCGTCGACGCCGCGCGACGCGTACGGGATGCTGCTTTCCTGCGTCGTCGATCCCAACCCGTGCTTTTTCCTGGTGCCCAAGGCGCTGATGCGCGTGCGGACGATGGCCGGCGAGGAGATTCCGGGCGAGCCGGGCGACGACAAGGCGCTGAGCAAGATGATCGACGCGCCGCTCGGCGATCGGTCCAAGTGGCAGCCTTCCTGGCCCGACACGCCCGACCTGTTCGTTCCGTTCGGCGAGGCGCGCACGATGCGTCAGGGGCGCGATCTGACGGTGGTGAGCTACGGCCGGACGCTGCCGTTGTGCGTGAAGGCCGCCGAGACGGTGGCCGGCGAGGGCATCGAGGCGGAAGTGATCGACCTCCGCTCGCTCTGGCCGTACGACTGGGCGCGCTGATCCGGCGGACGGTCGACGAGCTGTTCTACGATCTGATTGCGCCGCCGCGGCTGCTGGCGGGCGCACACGTCCCGGGCATCGGGCTCGCCGACAGCCTGGAAATGGCCAGCGTGCCGCAGCTTCCCTCGATCGCCGAGAGCATCCGCGCCGTCGCCCGGACGGAGCCCTGACGCCCATGCAATCTGGCGACACTGCGTTCGTCCTCGTCAGTGCCGGACTGGTCCTTCTCATGACGCCGGGACTCGCCTTCTTCTACGGCGGCCTGGTCCGTGGAAAAAACGTCGTGCATACGATGATTCTCTCCCTCGTGTGCATGGCGCTGGTCGGCGTGATCTGGGCGCTGGTTTCGTACAGCCTCGCCTTCGCGCCCGGCAACGCCTGGATCGGCGGACTCGATTACGCCGGCCTGCGCGGCGTCGGCGGCGAGGTGATGAAGGACCTCGCGCCGACCATCCCGCACGCCGCGTTCATGCTCTTCCAGGCGATGTTCGCGGTGATCACGCCGGCGTTGATCTCGGGAGCGATCGTCGAGCGCGTGCGGATCAAGGCGTACATGCTCTTCGTCGGACTGTGGAGCATCGTGGTGTACGCGCCGGTCGCACACTGGGTCTGGTCGCCGGGCGGCTGGCTGCACCAGCTCGGCTGCCTCGACTTCGCCGGCGGGACGGTCGTGCACATCAACGCCGCGGCGGCCGCGGCGGTCTTCGCCATCGTCCTCGGCAAACGAAAGGGCCTCAAGCAGCCGTCGGTGCTGCCGCACAACGTGCCGTTCGCCATCCTCGGCGCGGGGCTGCTCTGGTTCGGCTGGCTCGGCTTCAACGGCGGCAGCGCGCTCGCCGCCAACGGTCTTGCCGCGTACGCGTTCTCCAACACGTTCTTCGCGCCGGCCGCCGCCGCGCTCGCCTGGGGTCTCGCCGAATTGTTCCTCTTCCACGGAAAGATGTCGGGGATCGGCCTCGCTTCCGGCGCAGTGGCGGGACTGGTCGCGATCACGCCGGCGGCCGGCTTCATCACGCCGCTCTCTTCGCTGCTGCTCGGCGCGCTCGCCGGTCTGGCTTCGTTGACCGCGGTGCGCTACCGACCCCGCCTCGGCATCGACGACTCGCTCGACGTCTTCGCCGTCCACGGCGTGGCCGCCACGCTCGGCGCGCTGGCCACCGGCGTCCTCGCATCGAAAGTCGTGAACCCTGACGGCGCCGACGGAAGCGTGCGCCTGCTCGGCATCCAGGCCGTGGGTGTGTTCGCCACCTACCTCTGGTCCGGCGGGCTCTCGTTCGTCCTGATGAAGCTGGTCTCGCTCGTCACGCCGTTGCGAGCGGAGGAAGAGGACGAGCGCTCCGGTCTCGACATGGCCGAAGCCGGCGAGCGCGCTTACATCACCGCGGACGAGGCCATGTAGTGTTACGCTCGCCGGATGGTGCCCGAGAAGTACCGGCTCGCGGCGGTGGGCCGCTTCCTGCTCGAACAGTTCGAGCTGCGGCGTCCGGGCGTGCGCGAGTGGACGCCGCAGATTGAAGCGTCGTTCCGCCAGCAGGCCGAGGCCGAGCTGGTGCAGATGGAGCGGCAGCTCAAAGAGATGGAGATCGACGATCCGCAGTACTGGCAGCGCGTCCGCCGCGTCGTCGACGACATCGTCCTGCCGCGTTACGCGAAGGTCGTCAACGACGACATCGCGCTGGCCAAGCGCGACTACGGCATCTGGCGCGGCGGCGACCTGGTCGCGCGCGGCACGTTCGCTTTGGCTGGATTCATACTCGGTATCATTGCTGTGGAAGTGCCCTACATCCCGATCGAGGCGAAGTGGTTTCCGGCGGTGACGCTGCTCGCCGGACCGTTCTTTCCCGATCTCATCCAGGGCTGGTATCGCTGGCGCTACCGCCGCAAGCTCGACGAGCTGGTGCGCGATCTCGACGCGGTCAGCGGCACGCTCGAGACGTATCGGCCGTTGTCGGAGCTCACCGAATCGATGCGCGCCGACGTCGCGCTGGAACCGCGCGAGAGGAGTCATTAAGTGGCCTTGAACATTCCCCGAATCAACGTGCCGATCACCTGGAGGCTGCGTCGGGTGTGGCTGATCGGCGCCGGCTTGCTGGTGCTGCTGATCGGCTACAACTCCTGCACCACCTACGTGAAGCCGGGCGAGGCCGGCGTCAAGCAGATCAAGTTCGGCATGGGCAAGGGCATCGAGCCCTTCGTCTACACGACCGGTCTGCACTACGTCGGCGCGGGTGAGACCATCCACCGCTTTCCGATGCGCGTGCAGGTGCTCGAGCTCTCGAATTCGCGCGCCGAGCGCAGCGAGGACCTCGAGGGCCACCGCGTCGCGCCGGGCGTGAACATCCAGACCAGCGAAGGGTACACGGTGCAGGTCGACGTCACCGTGCTCTACCGCGTCGCCGATCCGTTGAAGGTCATGACCACCATCGGGCCGGGGCGCCTCTTCGAGGACAGCGCGGTGATCCCGCGGGCCCAACAGGATCTGCGCCGCGCGCTCGGCGAGCTGGATGCGGAAGACTTCTACCGCGGCAACAAGCGCACCGAGAAAGCCCGCGACGCGCAGGCCGCGCTGGAAGTGGAGCTGAAGGACAAGGGCATCGAGGTGATGCAGGTGCTGGTGCGGCGCTACACCTACGACCAGCGCTACCAGCAGGCCATCGAGCAGCGGAAGATCCAGGACCAGACGGTCTACAAGAACGAGGCCGAGGCCAAGGCGGCCACCGCGAACGCGGCGAAAAACAAGATCGTCGCCGAGGGCGCGGCGTCGGTGCAGGTCGAGCTGGCGCGCGGTGAGGCCGAGGTGAAGAAGCTGGAGGCGCAGGCGGATCTCTATCGAAGGCAGAAGGCGGCCGACGGAGACCTGCTGGTCAAGCTCGCCGAGGCCCAGGGCACCGAGCTGGAAAACCAGGCGCTGCGCGCGGGATGAATCCTTTGGACCTGCGCGCTCTTCTCAAGCGCTTCGACGTGAAGGAATAACCATGCGCGCGAGCATCCTGATCGTTCTTCTGACGACTGCGTGCACGTTCCACTCGACCGATTCGACCGAGGTCGGCGTGCTGACACGGAAAATCGGGTTCTTCGGCAAGGCGGGCGTGCAGCAGGAGACGTATCCGCCCGGCGCGACATACACCTTCCCGGCCTTCATCACCGACTGGCACGTCTTCAACGTCGCGCTGCAGAACCTCTCCATGGTGCAGTCGAAGACGGAGGGCGATCGGGCTGAGCGCGACGACATCGAGTTCAAGACCCACGACGGCAACGACATCACCGTCGACGTGACGGTCGCCTGGCGCGTCGATACTGCCAAGACGCCGTGGATCCTCGAGCACGTCGGCGGCTCGACCGGCGAGGTCAAGGAAAACCTGGTGCGGCCCGCCTGCCGGAGCATCGTGCGCGACGTGCTGAATACGATGACCAGCGAGGAGTTCTACGTCTCCGACAAACGCTTCCAGAAAGCGGAAGAAGCGCGCGACAAGGTCTCGAAAGTGCTGGGTCCGGAGGGGGTGATCGTCGAGCGGGTGATCCTCGGCGAGCACCACTTCCATCCCGAGTACGAGAAGGTGATCCACGACAAGAAGCTGGCCGAGCAGACCGCGGAGCGGATGGTCTCGGAAGGGCACGCCTCGCAGCAGGAAGCGCTGCGCAATCTCGAGACCGCCAAGGGCCAGGTGAACCAGAAGATCGCCACCGCGCGTGGTGGGCTCGACCAGGTGAAGCTGCACGCGGACGCCGACTACTACCGGTCGCAGCGTGAGTCGGAAGCGATCCTCGCCGAGCGCAAGGCGCATGCGAAGGGCGTGGAGAAGACCAACCAGGCGATGAGCGGCGCGGGCGGGAAGACGCTGGTGAAGTTGCGCGTGGCCGAGGCGCTGGCGGGCAAGCAGATCATCTTCCTCCCCGGCGGCGCGAAGTCGGGCGGGCTGCAGACGATGAACCTCAACGATCTGCTCGCGCGCTACGCGCTGACCGAGACGAAGCGGGTCTCCGCGAAGGTGGAAGACGACTCGAAGTGAACGTGAAGCTCACGCTGGAGTACGACGGCGGCGGCTTCGTCGGCTGGCAGATGCAGCCGAACGGGCGCAGCGTGCAGCAGGTGCTGGAGGGCGCGATCGCGCGGCTGTGCGGCGCGGTTGTCCAGGTGACCGGCGCGGGTCGGACGGACTCGGGTGTCCACGCCCGGGGACAGGTAGCGTCCCTGCGGGTCGAAAAGCGGTTGCCGCTCAAGGCCTGGACCGCGGGGCTGAATGCGCTGTTGCCCGACGACGTCGCGTGCGTCCGCGCCGAGGAAGTGCCGGACGGATTCGACGCGCGGCGGTGGGCCCGCGGCAAGAGGTATATTTACTCTATTTTGCAGACCGCGGTCCGATCGCCGCTTCGACGCGGGCGGGTCTGGGAGATTCGCCGGCCGCTCGATGTCGGACCGATGCGCGCTGCCGCCTCGTCGCTGCTCGGCGTGCACGACTTCTCCGCGCTCCGGGCGGCCGACTGCCCCGCCCGCACGACCGTCCGCGAAGTGCGGCGGCTGGAGATCATCGGCGACGGGCCGCGCGTCGAGGTGGTGGTCGAAGCCACCGCGTTCCTCAAGCACATGGTCCGCAACATCGCGGGAACACTGGTGGAAGTCGCGCACGGCCGGCGCGCGCCGGATTCGCTGCAGGCGCTTCTCGAGGGACGGGATCGCACGCGCGCCGGCCCCACCGCGCCGCCGCACGGCCTGGTTCTCGACGAAGTGTTTTACCTGCCGGGAAACAGCGACCCCCGATCGGACGGAAGCGATGAGTAAGCTCCGCGCCGCGATGTGGTCGATCGCCATCGGCGTGCTGGCGGTGATGCTGGCGGCGATGCTCTTCCGCGTCCTGCCGGCGGGCGGCGCGGTCTTCGTGGCGCTCCTGGTGGCGTGCGTCGCGCTGCTCTCGTTGCTACTGGCGTTGCTGGTGGAGGTTTCGCCGGTGGTCGGAGCGGGCGGCGGCGCATTCGGCGCGATCCTCGTGGCCGCGGTCCTCGGGATCACGATCGCGCTCGCGCCGCTCGGCCTTGGCGCGCAGCGGCCGCAGCTTACCGATCTGCTCTGGAAGCCGCTCTTCGCGCTGATCGGCGTAATCGCCGTCTGCGCCGCTGCCGGCTGGACTGGCGTCCGCCTCGGCCTCCGGCTGTCCCGCCGGGCGCGGGGTGCCGTCCGACCCCCTGTGTGAGTTTTGTACAATTTGTACAAAACGCACGCCGGTTTGGGAGTTTTGTACAAAACTCGCAGAGAGGGGTCCGGACCCCTATGCTCCAGGGGGGCGGAGTGGTTCGGGGCCGCCGTCCTCGGCGACGGTGTAGGTTTTCCCTGCGAGATCAACGACATATCGGTTGCCGTCCTGGCGGAGCGCCTCGGCAAGCGAGAGTTGAGCGGTCCGGGTGAGCCGGGCGCGCTCGCCGCGGACCCGGGCGTAGAGGGCGTCGTCAGCCCCGATGCTCAACGACTCGATCTCGGCCCAGTCGCCCGAGGCGAGCTGCGCCCGGCGGCCGTCGATGCGGCGTACGAAGAGCGCCGCGTCCTCGACGTCGAGGTATCCCCACTCTTTCCCGATGCGGGTGGCCCAACGGCCGTCCGGTGCGCGGTGGATGCCCTGGTGCAGGACCGCGACCGTGCGCGCGTGCTCGATCGGACCGCCGCGATGCCAGAATCGGCCCTCTCGATCGAGCCGCAACCCGCTGTTTTCGCGCAGCTTTTCGAGCAGCGCCAGATCCATGCCGGCTAGTGTAGCGTCGCGGCCTGCCCGGCGGAGCCATCGACGCGCGTGAACGTCAGCACGTCGTCGGACGGTCCCGCGTCGACTCGCACGATTTCGCCGGGGCGGAAGTCGCCTTGCAGGACCTTGATCGCGAGCGGATCGAGCACCATCCGCTGCAGCGCGCGCTTGAGCGGCCGCGCGCCGTAGACCGGATCGTAGCCTGCCTTGCCGACCGCGAGCCTGGCGCGCTCGGTCAGCTCGAGCTTGAGCTGCTTCTCGGCCAACAGCTTGCCCAGGCGCCGGAGCTGGATCTCGACGATCCGCGCCAGCTCCTCGCGGCCGAGGCTGTGGAAGACCACGACTTCGTCGATGCGGTTCAAGAGCTCCGGCCGCAGCTCGGCGCGGATGGCGTCGGTGACGCGCTTGCGCTCCTCGTCGTGATCGCCGCCGGCGATGTGCTGCGAGCCTAGATTGCTGGTCAAGATGACGACCGTGTTGCGGAAGTCGACGGTGCGGCCCTGCCCGTCGGTGAGCCGGCCGTCGTCGAGGACTTGCAGCAGCACGTTGAACACGTCGCGGTGCGCCTTCTCGATCTCGTCGAAGAGAATCACGCTGTACGGCCGGCGCCGCACGGCCTCGGTGAGCTGGCCGCCCTCGTCGTAGCCGACGTACCCGGGTGGCGCGCCGATCAGCCGCGCCACCGAGTGTTTCTCCATGTACTCGCTCATGTCGAGCCGGACCATCGCGCTCTCGTCGTCGAACAGGAACTCAGCCAGCGCGCGCGCCAGCTCGGTCTTGCCCACACCCGTCGGGCCGGCGAAGAGAAAGCTGCCGATCGGCCGATTCGGATCCTGCAGGCCCGACCGCGCGCGCCGCACCGCGTTGGAGACCGCGCGCACCGCCTCTTCCTGGCCGACCACGCGCTCCTGCAGCCGCTCCTCCATGTGGACGAGCTTCTGCATCTCGGCCT
>VBLM01000380.1:7792-10671 GCA_005879095.1 Deltaproteobacteria bacterium | reverse complement strand
GACACGGCGATCGAGGCGGTCCAGATCGGCGCCTTCGACTACCTGACGAAGCCGATCGACGACTACGCCGCGCTCGCGCTCAAGGTGCACAACGCGATGGAGAAGTCCCGCCTGCGGCGCTCCCAGCGGGAGCTCCTCGAACGGCTCACCGAGTCCGAGGCGCGCTACCGCCACCTGGTCGCCTCGGCCCCGGACGCGGTGGTCGTCTACGACGTCCAGTCCGGGCTGGTGCAGGACGCGAACGGGGCGGCCGTGCAGCTCTACGAGTACACGCTGGAGGAGCTGACCCGCCTGCGCGCCTCCCAGCTGGGCCCTACCGAGACCGGCCGGCACGAGCACCGGCGCAAGGACGGAAGGGCTTTCACCGCCGACGTGAGCGCCACCGAGTTCACCCTCAAGGGCCGCCGGCTGCGAGTGCAGTCGGCGCGAGACGCCACCGCGGCCGTGCAGGCGGAGCGCGAACGGCGCTCGCTGGAGGAACGCCTGCGCATCTCGCAGAAGATGGAGGCCGTCGGACGCCTGGCGGGCGGGGTCGCGCACGACTTCAACAACCTGCTCACCATCATGTCGGCGCACGCGGAGTTCCTCTCCCAGGATCTGGGGGCGGAGAATCCCGAGGTCCAGGGGATCGCGCGGGCGGCGGAGCGGGGAGCGGCCCTCACCAAGCAGCTGCTCCTCTTCAGCCGGCACAAGCCGGTCGCGCACGAGCAGATCGACTTGAACGGCGCAGTCGGCGAGGTGATGCGCCTGCTCGCGCGCGTCCTGGGAGAAAGCGTGCGCCTGGAATCGGAGCGCGCGCCGGAGCTGTGGTGGGTGTGCGCCGACGCCGACCAGATCGCACAGGTGCTGATCAACCTGGCCGTCAACGCGCGCGACGCCATGCCGCGCGGCGGAACGGTGAAGCTCGGCACCGCGAACGAGCTGGTGCGGGAACCGCGCACGCTGCGCGGCGGGGAGCTTCCCCGGGGACGCTACGCGGTCCTTTCGGTGACGGATACCGGCGAGGGGATGAGCGAAGAAGTGCTGGCGCGACTGTTCGAGCCCTTCTTCACCACCAAGGAGTACGGAAAGGGCACCGGGCTCGGGCTGGCCACCGTCTACGGGATCGTGCGCGCCAGCGGCGGCGCCATCGACGTCGAATCGCGCCCCGGCGCGGGCAGCACTTTCCGCATCTATCTGCCGGCCAGCGACGAAGCGCCTTCGCCCAAGCGACGCACGCTCCGCCCGCCCGAGTCCGGCCGCGGCGAGACCATCCTGGTGGTCGAGGACGAAGATCGGGTGCGCATGCTCCTGCGCCGGATCCTGGTCGACCACGGCTACAACGTGCTCGAGGCGCGCGACGGCGCCGACGGGCTCAAGCGCGCGCTCGAGCACGGCGGCGAGATCCACCTGCTGCTCACCGACATGGTGATGCCGGAGATGACCGGGGCAGAGCTGGCCCAGCGCGTCTCCCAGCACCGTCCGGCGACGCAGATCCTCTTCAT
Source organism: Deltaproteobacteria bacterium (assembly GCA_005879095.1). Taxonomy (GTDB): domain Bacteria; phylum Myxococcota; class Myxococcia; order Myxococcales; family 40CM-4-68-19; genus 40CM-4-68-19. Next base: position 9,187 of record VBLM01000380.1, on the reverse strand, counting down.
GACCGGGTACACCGAGCACGGGCCCACTGCCGAGGCGCTCCTGCACAAGCCGTTCTCCAGCGCCACGCTCCTCGGCGAGGTGCGCCGCCTGCTCGATCGCGGATCGCTGAAAACTTGACCAGTGTGCGTACGTTCAGTAGGTTCTTCTCCGCCGGAGGGGACCGATGACCGAAACGCTCACCGAACGCCAGGAGAAGATCCTCGCCTTCATCAAGAGGAGCATCCAGGAACAGGGCTACCCGCCCACGATCCGCGAGATCGGCGAGCACTTCGGGATCCGCTCCACCAACGGCGTGAACGATCATCTCAAGGCGCTCGAGCGCAAGGGATACCTGGTGCGCGGCGAGCTGAAAAGCCGAGCGCTGAGCGTGATCGAGGGCGGCAAGCCGGCGCGTTTCGTGCGCCGCGAAGTCGACGCCGCTCCCGAGGCCGACTCCGGCCGGGTAGTCGAAGTGCCGGTGGTGGGCAAGGTCGCTGCGGGCGCGCCGATCCTGGCCCAGGAGAACATCACCGACCACGTCCGCATCGACAGCTTTCTCCTGGGCGACTCGAGCAAGAAGGTGTTCGCCCTCAAGGTGGCCGGCGACAGCATGATCGGCGACGGGATTCTCGACGGGGACTACATCTTCGTCCGCAAGCAGCTGCAGGCCTCGCCCGGCGAGATCGTCGTCGCCCTGATCGAGGAAGAGGCGACCGTGAAGCGGTACTACCCGGAGGGGGATCGCGTGCGGTTCCAGCCCTCCAATCCGAGGCTCAAGCCGATCTACGTGGCGCGCGAGGAGTTCCGCGAGACGCAGATCATCGGCGTGGTGGTCGGGGTGTACCGCCGGATGAATTGACCGCCGCCGGCTCGACGGGCCGGAAGAGCGGGCAGCTCAGCACCGGTTGCCGCGGATACTTCTCCGGAAGCAGCGGGCAGAGGATGAACGTGCTCGTGCCCGTGCGCACGTACCGCGGCGGTGCCGCGCAGCGGTGGCACAAGCTCTCCGGAAACGGCAGCTCCTCGGTCACTCGAAAGCAGCCTACCGCGAGGCGGCCCGGCTCGGTTCCGAGGCCTTCTCGTGCGTCACCCAGGGCGAGACGCCCTCCCCGTCCGGCAGCATCCATCGTTCGCCGGTGCGCAGCGCGAAGACCCGATCTTCGAGATCGCGCCGCTCGACGGCCACGCCGAGCCGCTTGCGGGGCTCGTCGAGAGGCACCGCCGTGCTGGAGTAGGCCTCGAAGTGGATGGGGATCATGTAGCGCGCGCCCATATCCGCGAAGATCTGCAGCGCCTCCTCTGGATCCGCGTGGTTGCGGTTGCCGCCCCGCGCGGGCGCGATCGGGATCAGCGCCAGATCGATCCTGGGGAAGCGCCTGCCGATCTCCTTGAACGCGACCGGATCGTAGCCGGTG
>VBLM01000380.1:5680-7747 GCA_005879095.1 Deltaproteobacteria bacterium | reverse complement strand
CGAAGAAGTACCGGCCCCCGCTGTGCCGGACCGGTACCGCGGTGATGCGCAGGCCCGCGCGCTCTACCGTCTTCCAAGGCTCGAGCGGCTCCGCGCGCTGCTCGACCGATTCCATGTAGCTCTCCCCGCCGGCGGGATAGATCACCTCGGCGCGGTGGCTGATCCGTCGCACCGTCCAGGTGTCGAAGTGATCCACGTGCAGGTGGCTGACCAGCGCCACGTCGATGGCCGGGAGCTGCCGCGGGGTCAGCGACGCCGGGGTCACCCGTGGAACGATCACAATTGCTCCGCCCAGGTTCGGATCGGTGAGCACGAAGCGCCGGCCGAGGCGGAGTAGCACGGTTGCGTGGCCGACCCAGAGCGCGGAGAGGCTCGCCTCGGGATCGTCGATCGGCATCCCGCGGATGGCCGGCTCCCGGTGAGTCGCCGCGCAGGCGGAGACGATCAGCGTCATGGAAAGCACGAGGCGGCGCATGGAGGGAGAGTAACGCACGCCCCGCGCCGTCACGAAGAGCAGGCGCACGCCGGCTCGAATTGCGCGCGGCCGGCTGGATGCCCACGCTGCGCGGAGGAGGTCTTCGTGCGTATTGCCCGGGCAACGATGGTCCTGCCGCTCGCCCTCTCGCTCTCCTGCCTCGGCGTGGGCCGCAAACCCGTCGGCGAGGTGCACCTGCCCGCGGATGCGCCCGAGCCCGGGCCGGAATTCGGGACCGCGCTGTATCAGACTGTGGGCGCGCGGCTCCAAGCCGGCAACGACATCCACTGGGTGAACAACGGCAAGGTCTTCGACGCCGCGGTCGAGGAGATCGGCAAGGCGAAGAAGAGCATCAACATCGCCACCTTCATCTGGTCCGACAGCGACACCGCTCGCCGCCTTACCCGCGCCATCGCCGCGCGGACGCGGGCGGGCGTGGCTTGCCGCATCCTGGTGGACGCGGTCGGCAGCTTGAGCTTCTCGGAAAAGGAGTCCGGCCCGCTGGAGGACGCCGGCTGCGCCGTGCGCAAGTTCCGGCCCATCCCGGGACAGGACGATCTGGCCCGCAACCACCGCAAGATCATCGTCGTCGACGGACGAATCGGGATCACCGGCGGATTCGGGGTGGACGACAAGTGGCGCGGGCGCGGCAAGTCCGAGGAGCAGTGGCGGGACAGCAACGTGATGGCGCGCGGCCCCGTCGTCGCCGCCATGCAGCAGGCCTTCGCCGAAGAGTGGCAGGAAGCCGCCACCGAGCTGCTGCCTCCCGAGGAGTTCCCGCGGCTGGAGAAGGCGGGGAGCACTCGCGCAGCGTTCGTCACCTCGACCGACAACGGAGTGGTGACCAAGGGCGATCGGCTGATGCAGCTCCTCATCTCCGCCGGCCGGAAGCGGATCTGGATCGCCACCGCCTACTTCGTCCCTTCGGAGCCCATCCTCCAGCTCCTCGAGGGAAAAGCGCAGAAGGGCGTCGACGTGCGCATCCTCGCGGCCGGGGAGAAGACCGACGCGCACCTGTACCTGGGGCCGCAGCGCGAGCGCATGGATCGGCTGATCGTGGCCGGCGCTCGCGGGTTCGAGTACCAGGCCTCGATGATGCATTCGAAAACCGTCCTGGTGGACGACACCCTGGTGGCGGTCGGCTCGGCAAACCTCGACGCCTTGTCCTTGAACAAGATGGACGAGGCGATGCTGGTGGCCGACGACCGGCGTCTCGCCAGGGAGCTGGAGCGGCAATGGGTCGACGACCTGAAGCAGTCCGCCGAGCGGGTCGATCTGGGCGCGAGGCGCCGCAGCGCGAACCGATAGCGAACGTCAGAAGAACTGCTGCCCGCCGAGCGAGACGTCCACCCTGCGCTCGGGATACACGCCCATGGCGACGTCGAGGCGGCCGACCGCGCGCGCGAATGGGATGGGAATCCAGCGCACGCCGACCCCGACGCTCGCTACCGGGCCGGTGTAGGGCAGCCCCGCGACGGCGTCGGCGCGCGAGCCAACCCAGCCGAAATCGGTGAACGTCGCGATCTGGCCGATCGCGGGGACCAGGATGCGCGTGCGCAGCACGTCCGCGCGCAGCTCCAGGTTGCCGTGTA
>VBLM01000380.1:0-5619 GCA_005879095.1 Deltaproteobacteria bacterium | reverse complement strand
CCCAGAACGATCGGACCGTGAGCGCGAAGGAGGTCGCGTTGAGATCCGACCAGAGCAGCCCCCGGACGGCGCGCGCCGCCGAGAGCTCCACCTGCGTGCCGCGCAGCAAGGAGAGTTGCTCCTCCACCATCCCTGCTTGCGCGCCGAGGACCAGCCAGGTCCCCTGCCCGGCCTCCGGAAGCTGGCCAGCGCTGGGCGAGAGCGGCGAGGGCGAGAAGCGATCGCGGGTGAACGTGATCCCCGCGCTCGCCGAGAAGAGATCGGTCAACTCGTAGCGGGTGTCGAAGCGCAGCTCGTGCCGCTGGCGGTCGTAGAGGAAGACTGGCTGTCCGCCCGGCGCGAATCGCGCGTAGTCGAGGTACTCGCGGGTCCAGTACACGCCGGGGGTCAGCCGGGTGCCGAAGGCGCGCGGCACGCGCGCATAGACGTAGCTGCCCAGCCGATCCGCGGGGCCATGTCCCACGAACGGCACGTCGGCGTTGCTGGTCACCTCGCCGTAGAGGGAGAACAACTCGCCGAACGCGTTGTGGTCCGAGAGCCCGATGCGCGCCGCCGTCCGCCCGCCGCCGCGTCGCAGGCCGAAGACCGGGAGCAGCGTCCAGCGGTCCTTGAGCGACATCGTGACGAGGGCGCCCTCCGCGCCAGGCTCGGTCCGCTCCTCCACGTCGTAGAGGATTCCGGTCGCCCGCAGGCGGGTCACGTCCCGGCGCAGCGTCTCCTCGTCCAGCGCGCCTCCGTCATGGGTGCTCATCAGGCGGCGCACCGCGCTGGCCTTGGTCTGCCGCACGCCGCCGAGATCGACTTCGACCCGGTCCACGCGCGGAGCGGCGGCGAGCAGCACCGCGACGAGAATCATCCGGGAAGTCTAGGCGACACCCCGGGGGCTCCCCGAAAGGAAATCGACCGCGAGCTACTTCTCGGGCACGGGGTCGATGTCGCTTCCGGTCTGCGACCCCTGGGCCTGATCCGCCGAGCCGCGGTCGTTGCCGGCCTGGTTCGCGTTCGGGTTCCGCATCAGCCGCGCGCGCTCGGTCCGCGTCCTGTGCACCTTGCCCGCTTCGAGGACATCGGTCGGATTGGTCGCTGGTGGAGCTCCGGACTGCCCGCTGCCGATCTCCACCTCTTCCGGTTGCTTGCTCGGTTGCTTGGCCATGGTGGACTCCTCCTCTGAGGGACGGTGCGGGGCCGTCTTCCGAGGCGCAAGCGGGGGACCGCCGACAGCTTGACGCTCACAACCGAATATTGCGAGGTTGAAACACTTCGTGGGCGGCCTGGAAGTAGGGTTTTCGCGCGATGCACCGGCCTCCTCCGAACCACCATCCGAACGGCTCGTAGCCGCGGAGATCGGCACCTGGGACTGGGACGTGCACTCGGGCCGGGTGCGCTGGACTCCGCAGATGTACCAGCTGTTCGGGACCGAGCTGGGGCGCTTCACCACCACTTTCGAGAACGTGATGGCGCTGGTACATCCCGAGGACCGCCCCAGGGTCGAGGCCAAGGTTGCCCGCGCCCTGCGCGACCTCAAGCGTTACGTGTCGGAGTTCCGCATCCGTCGCCCTGACGGCGACGTGCGGTGGCTCCGGTGCACCGGGCGCGCATTCCCGGACGACCGCGGCAGGGCAATCCGCATGGCGGGCGTGACCGAGGACGTGACCCACGACAAGCGCGGGCGTCCGCCACAGCAGGTCGAGGCCGTCGAGGGTTCCCTCTCGACGCGGCAAGTGGCCCAGCTGCTGGGAATCGGCGAGGCGAGCGTGAAGCGGCTCGCCAACGCCGGCGGGATCGGCTTCCTGCGCTCGAGCCGCAAGGACAGCCGGCGGTTCGCCCCGGAGCAAGTGCTCGATTATCTGCGCCGCGTGGCCGGAGAGACGCAAGACTTCGAGGCCGCGCTCGCCGCGGAGAACATCGAGGGTTGCGTGGCGGTGCTGATGGACGAGGTGGGCCGCGGCAATTCGCTCGACGCGCTGCTCGACGACCGGGTTCTCCCGGCGGCAGGCAAAGCGCCGCGTCCGCTGCTCCACGAGCTGCTGGCGCGGCTTCCGGCGCTGGTGAGCGAGCCGCGCAAGTCGACTCCGGCGTTCGTCGCCGTCTTCGGCCACGTGGAAGACTGTACGGCGGAGCTGATCGAGTGCTCGCTGCGCGGGCACGGCTATTCGGTGCTCACGCCCGCGGCCAGCAACGGGTCTGCGCAGCTCGTCGACGTGATCGAGCGTGTCCGCGCACGCGTGGTCGCCCTCCTCGCCCGTGGCGACTCGGCTGCTCGGCAAGCGGTCGCCGACGTAGCCGCCTCCGTGGCGGTGCGGCTCCGGGGCGCGGTCGTCGCCGTGAACGACGACGGCCGCTCTCCGCTGGCCCGGGGCGTCTCGCGGGTGCACACGCTGCGCGATCTGGGCAGCCTGCTGCCCTGAGACCGGATTACCATCGGGGATCTCGTGCACCCGCGCCGGAGCCCGGCCGGGCCAAGGAGATGACGATGCTGCAAAACTCTCCGATGTACGCGTATCTGCCGGCGAAGGACATCAGTCGCGCGCGTAAGTTCTACGAGGAGAAGTTGGGCTTCAAGCCGAGGCGGGAGGTCGCGGACGGCGTCGCCTACGAGTTCGCCAAAGGCACCGGCTGTTTCCTGTACCCCACGCCCAATGCGGGCACTTCCAAGGCCAGCCAGGCGTTCTGGCAGGTGGAGGACATCGAGCGGGAGGTCGCCGACCTCAAGGCCAAGGGCGTGAAGTTCGAGGATTACGACATGCCCGGCATGAAGACCAAGGACGGTATCGCCGCCGCTGGCGGCGCCAAGGCCGCATGGTTCAAGGACACGGAAGGCAATACCCTCGCTTTGGTGCAGAACGCCTGAGTGCTAGAAGAGAAGCATGGCCACCGGGGATAGGGTTCGCATGCTGTCGCTCGTCCGGGCCCGCGCGAGGTCGGACGAGGCCTCTGCGGCCCGGGCGGTTGCGAAGGCGATAGAAAACCTCCATGCGGCGCTGGAAAAGCTCGGGGCAACCGACCACGAGCTGTCGGACATCACGACCGACCCGAACGAAGCGCACTTCATCGGTCTTGAATCCAAGCTCGCCGGTCGGGAGGCGGTGAGCTTGCATGGCCTGAAGCTCGCTTTTCAGGGGCAAGCAGACCGGGCCGCGACGCAGGCAGCGACGATCCGCAGGAAAGCCGGCGTGCGAACCAGGTCTTCTCCCAAGAAGGACTAGCTGCTCCCCAATGAGAAGCGGTGAGCGGGATCTCCCGAGCGAGTGAGAGGCCCGCTCTAATCCCCTACACCGCAGACCTTACTCGACGCCGATCGAGGACCGTCCTGGACGAGGTACTCGGCTTCCTTCCTGCAACCTCGCGCGAGATAGCCGCCCGGCAGCTCGTGGACGACGATCTCGTCCTCAGGACACCGGAAGTCGTTCGCGGCGCTCTTACGGACCTGCGCGTCGGGAAAGGCACATCCGACGAGAAGTGCCAACGCGGCGGCGACCACTGCGGCTCTCATGACTGACGCTTCCGCCCGATTTCCTGCTGGCGCTGCAGGATTCCCATCTAGCATGGCTTTTCGCCAGCCGACCGTGCCTTGGAGCTTCACGGCCCTTCCGCGATCTGGAGCAGCTGCTTGCCGCGGTTCTCGCCCTTGAAGAGCCGCGCCAACGTTGTCGGAGCGTTCTCGAGCCCATGCTGCACGTCGACGCGGTCCTTGAGGCGCCCTTCTTTCAGCCATCCCGAAAGCGCGGCGAGCGCCTCCCGCGCCCGCGGCATGAAGTCGAGCACGATGAAGCCTTCCATTCGCCCGCGCTGCACGAGGAGGTTCAGGTAGTTTTTCGGTCCCGGCGCCTGGGCTTTGTCGTTGTAGCGGGCGATGGCGCCGCAGAGCACCACCCGGCCCCGCAGGGCGAGCCGCGCGAGCGCGGCGTCGAGGATCTCGCCGCCGACGTTGTCGAAGAAGACGTCGATGCCCTTGGGGCACAGCTCGCGCAGGCGCTTTCCCACGTCCTCGCTCTTGTAGTCGATGGCGGCGTCGAAGCCGCATTCGTCGACGATGAAGCGGCACTTCTCGGCGCCGCCCGCGATGCCGATGGCGCGGCAGCCTTGAATCTTCGCGATCTGCCCGACGACCGAGCCGGTCGCACCCGCCGCCCCGGAGACAACCACCGTTTCTCCCGGCTTCGGCTTGCCAATCTCGAGAAGCCCGAAGTAGGCGGTGATGCCCGTCGGCCCGAGCGCGCTCATCGCCGTCTCGATCGGCACACCCTCGAGGACAGGCGATGGCGAAGACTGCGTCTCCGGCTTGACGCAGGCATAGTCCTGCCAGCCGAAGAGCCCCTGCACCAGCTGCCCTGGCTTGAACTTGGGGTTGCGCGACTCCACCACCTTGCCGACGGCGAACGAGCGGATGACCTCGCCGATCTTCACCGCCGGCAGGTACGTGTCGCCGGCGATCCATCCGCGCTGGGTCGGATCGCAGGAGAGCCAGAGGTTGCGCACCAGTACCTCGCCCTCGGCGGGCACGGGGACGGGTGTCTCGGTCCAGGTGAAATCGTCCGCGCTGATCATTCCCTGTGGGCGGCGCGCAAGCAGCCATTGTCGGTTCTTCATGGTCTATGCCTTCGGCCAACTTGCATTTTCACTGCGCGATGACGCGGACGAAGCCGTCCGGCGCCTTCCCGTAGAACGCCGTGACGCTGTCCCACGCGGTCTTCTGGAGTTTGCCAGCGGTGTCTGCATTCAACCTCGCGACGTAACCGTTTCCCTCGGGTGATTTGCCGTACAGCGCTGCGTAAAACACGCACGCTGCGAGATAGGTGCCTTCCAGGCTCGGGTGCTTTCCATCGACGCAATAGAGACCGATGGTCGGGTTCTCGCTCTTCGAACGCACGAACGCAAGCGACCACTTGTTGCACCGCCGCCGCACAGTGAATAGCGCGGACGAGCGCGACTCCTGGTAGAGACTGCTCATGCCGGCGCCTCATACCGCGTCGCCCGTCGTGTTCTGGATTCCGCTCCTGTGGATCGCGGGCTGGCTTGCTGCCTCGCTGTTCTACAGAAAACTCCGCGGAAAGCCGATCTTCTATGCGAGGCTCCCGAACACGCGATTCCTGCAGACCAATGCGTCCGGACGCTCGCACCGCCACTGGTTCACACGCCTGGGCGGTGCGAACGGCTGCCTGGTCGTGCAAGTAACTGAGACGGAGTTGGACATCCACCCGTTCCCGCCGTTCAACTGGCTCTTCCTGCCGGAGATCTATGGACTGGAATATCGGGTACCGCTGACGAACGTGCGATCTGCGGAGCTGCGAAAAAGGTTCTTTCGCTCGAGCGTAGACGTGGTGCTACAAGCCGACGAGGGCGAAACGAAAGTGAGTCTCTTCCTCGCCTATCCCGACGAGTTCTTGAAGGCGCTCGGGATGACGAACTGGACCGATCGTTCTACCGCGCACGCCTAACGGCACACCTCTAGCCGTAGGATCATGCCCTTGACGTGCCCGATTCGGAGGTACAGCCCACCGGTGATGGGGCCTCCATGAGACCGGCTCTGATGGAAGCCAGGTGCAACGATGTAATCCGAGTAGGAGAATGGAACACCGCTCACAGTGAAACGTTCTATGGCGTGTCCGTTGTAAGGCT
>VBLM01000379.1 GCA_005879095.1 Deltaproteobacteria bacterium | reverse complement strand
CAGGCCGCGCTCGCCGAGCAAAGCCGGGAACTGCTCGAGCGCGACGGCGAAGGCGATCAGATAGATCAGCCCGAGGCCGCGCTGGAGAACGAGCCGTGCGATCCAGTAGTCGGGAGCGTGAAGCCAATCCGGCATCGAGCTGGGTTACGATAGCGCACCATGGAAGCACCCGACATCTTCACCGAGCCCGCGAACGTGGATCCGAACACTCTCGCCAACCTTGGCCCGCTGCGGCCGATGGCCGGAATCTGGGAGGGACGCGGCGGCAAGGACGAGCACCCAGCCGCGGAAGGACGCGAAGACGACGCCTACGTCGAGCGGGTCGAGATGCAGCCGATCGATCCGCAGCTCAACGGACCGCAGCTCTTCTATGGCCTGCGCTACCACGTTCACATCGTCAAGCCCGGCGAGATCGAGATGTTCCACGATCAGGTCGGCTACTGGCTGTGGGAACCGGCGACGAAGACCGTGATCCAGATGCTCGCCATTCCGCGCGCGCAGGTGGCGCTGGCGATCGGCTTCGCCGAGCCCGACGCGCGCGAGTTCGAGCTGGTGGCGGGCGAGCGCGGAATCGCATCCGGGCCGTTCCTCGAGCAGGCCTTTCGCACGGTCGAGTTCCGCATCCGCGTCAGCATCGGGCCCGGCGACACCTGGTCGTACGACCAGGACACGGTCCTCCAAGTCCGCGGCCGCGCCGAGCTGTTCCACCACCGCGATCGCAACACGCTCATCCGGGTTGCGCCGCCGACGCCGAACCCTCTCGCGCGTTGATCAGCGCCATCCGGGCCCGCTGCACGCGCATCCGGATCTCGCCGGCCGAAATCCCGAGGATGACCGCAGCGTCGGCGACCGGGACGTCTTCGACGTCGCGCAGAGTGACGGCCGCGCGGTCCATGCTGGTCATCCCGTCCGGGCGCGGTCCCGAGCGGCGCCTGGCGAAGGCGAGCCAGATCGCCAGCCGGTACATGGAGAATCGGACCGGCTCTGCGAAAGACTCTTGGGAGCAGAGGGCGGTGTCGAGCACTTCCTCGGTGACCGCCAGAGCCTGAGGCGTGTTTCCCAGCAGGCTCCAGGCGACGCGCGCGATGGCCGGCCACCAGCGCGTGGCGAACTGCACGAAAGCAGCCCGGTCTCCCGAACGGGCCTGCGAGACCAAGGCTTCGTCGTTGAGCATGATCTGAAGACGATCGAGGCAGGCTGGATTCGACAGCCTTTGGTCCTAGACGCAATACGTGTGCGCCAGCCGGAGCAACTCGTCGATGTTGAACGGCTTGCGCAGGATCGCGGTCGCGCGCCCGTCCCCGACCTGCGTCGAATCCGCCGACATGAGAATGACGTTGATGCGGTCGAACTCGTGGCGCGCTTTCAGCCAGTCGAGGAAATGCCGGCCGTCCATGGTCGGCATTCGCGCGTCGAGCAGGATCAGCGCGGGCGTCTCGCCGTCTCCCATGCCCTGCACGGCATCGGCGCCGTCGCTTGCCATCCGGACCGCGAATCCGTCGTCGGCGAGGATTCGGGAGATTGCCTCACGCGTATCGTCGTCGTCGTCGACGATGAGGATGCAGGGCATGACGCCGCCCTTCTGTCATCACCCCGACAGGTATCGCGCGGCGTGTCAATCCGTTCGGGCACGTACTCAGTGCGGCTCGTCTTTTACCGCCCGGATGCTGGCGCTCAGTCGGTGCCGCAGCCTGCGTGCGCAAGGCCGCGCGGCGAGAAGCGGATCCCGCCGCCGACGAGCGGATGGCCGCAATACGGGCACAACGTATCGGCGAGGAACTCGATCGGCGGCATGAGCGGATGAAGGCTGGCGACCGGCTCCAAAGCGTCCGGGAGAAGGACAGGCCCGACCACGACCGTCGTGTCAGCCATCGCTACTGATTGTAACCCACCGCGGGACGGAAGCGAATTTTCAGGCCAGGACGTCGTGAAATGTAGGTTCTTTGTCGAAGACCGCCCTCGCGAACGGGCAGACCGGCACCAGCTTGATCTTCTCCTGCCGCGCCCACATCACCGCCGCCTCGACCAGCTTTCGCGCAATTCCCTGCCCGCGCAGCGACTCGCCGACCTCGGTGTGATCGAGCATCACCAGCTTGCCGTCCGGTCCCGCCGAGAACGTCAGCTCCGCCGCGCGGACGCCGTCCTGGTCGATGAAGAACGCGCCGCGATGGCCCTGCTGTTCGCGCTGTACAGTCATGACAGTGGAGCTTAACCGCCTTCGGACTTGAAATATTTTGCAACACGTTCTACGGGGTGCCGGTGTAGATCGCTGCGTGTCATCTGGTAGCGGGTCAGTACACCGCCCGCTGCTGCTGGACCTGCTTGGTGGCCAACGAGAAGCGCGGCTCGGGGGACGCGAGCGATCCGAGCAGCGCGCGCGCCGCGTAGTCGCCCGCTGCCGGCCCGTGCTTGAAGCCGTGACCTGAGCCGCCTCCGACCAGCCAGACATTCTCCAACTCGGGATGGCGGTCGATGAGAAAGTCGCCGTTGGAGGTGTTCTCGTACTGGCATACGCGGCTCTCGACCAGCGGCGCCTGGGCGAGCGCCGGAAAACGGCGGACGAGGAAATCGCGCGAGGCCGCGAGACCGGCGGGCGTCACCTGGCGCTCGAGCGCGTCAGGATCGATGGGCGGGCCGTGCGCG
>VBLM01000377.1 GCA_005879095.1 Deltaproteobacteria bacterium | reverse complement strand
CTCGCGCAGGAGCTGGCGCAGGCGATCGTGCTGCTTGTCGTCGAGCCGCAGGAACTGCAGGCCCATCCCGGGCATGCGCTGGGAGAGGCGGCCGTCGAGCGCGTCGAACCGGCTGGTGATCCGCGCCGCCAGCGTGAGTTGTCGCTTCCAGCCCGGACGGACCAGGTCGACGAAGATCTCCTCCCCGACCTCTTCCAGCCGATCGGTGCGAACGAACAGGCCGCCGAGCGAGACGTTCTCCACCTGGCAGGCGTTGCGGCCGTGCTCGGTGCGGAGGTGGGCGGCGACGCCGCGGGCGCGAACACGCGGGAACCGCCGCCGGTTGCTCGCCATTGCGACATGCTAGCATTCCCGGCATGACCGAGATCGTCGACGTCCACGCTCGCGAAATCCTCGACAGCCGCGGCAATCCCACCCTGGAGTGCGAAATCACCGTCGCGTCCGGCAGCGTCGGGCGGGCGGCGGTGCCGTCGGGGGCGTCGACCGGCGAGCATGAGGCGCACGAGCTGCGCGACGGGGAAAAGAACCGGTACGGGGGGAAGGGCGTGCGCACGGCGGTGGAGAACGTGCGCTCGAAGATCGCGCCGCGCATCGTCGGGATGGACGCGGCCGATCAGGAGGCGCTGGACCGTCTCATGATCGAGCTGGACGGGACCCCGAACAAGAAGTCGCTGGGGGCCAACGCGATCCTCGGCGTCTCGCTGGCGGCGGCGCGGGCCGCGGCGGTCTCGCACGGCCTGCCGCTGTACCGCTATCTCGGCGGTCTTTCGGCCCGGACGCTGCCGGTGCCGCTGATGAACATCCTCAACGGCGGCGCGCACGCCGATTCCAACGTCGACATCCAGGAGTTCATGGTCGTGCCGTGGGGCGCGCCGACGTTCGCCGAGGCGCTGCGGATGGGCGCGGAGATCTTCCACGCGCTGAAAGGAGTGCTGAAGGGACGCGGCTACTTCACCGGCGTGGGCGACGAGGGCGGATTCGCGCCGTCCTTGAAATCGAATCAGGAGGCGCTGGACCGTCTCATGATCGAGCTGGACGGGACCCCGAACAAGAAGTCGCTGGGGGCCAACGCGATCCTCGGCGTCTCGCTGGCGGCGGCGCGGGCCGCGGCGGTCTCGCACGGCCTGCCGCTGTACCGCTATCTCGGCGGTCTTTCGGCCCGGACGCTGCCGGTGCCGCTGATGAACATCCTCAACGGCGGCGCGCACGCCGATTCCAACGTCGACATCCAGGAGTTCATGGTCGTGCCGTGGGGCGCGCCGACGTTCGCCGAGGCGCTGCGGATGGGCGCGGAGATCTTCCACGCGCTGAAAGGAGTGCTGAAGGGACGCGGCTACTTCACCGGCGTGGGCGACGAGGGCGGATTCGCGCCGTCCTTGAAATCGAACCGGGAGGCGCTGGAGGTGATCGCCGAGGCGATCGGCAAGACCGGGTACAAGCTCGGCAGCGACGCGGTCCTCGCGCTCGACTGCGCGGCGAGCGAGTTCTACGAAGACGGGAAGTACTCGCTCGACGGAAAGACGCTCGACGCCGGAGGGCTCGCCGATCTGTACGCGCAGTGGGTGCGCGACTTTCCCATCGTCTCCATCGAGGACGGCTACGCGGAGAACGACTGGGAGGGCTGGAAGCTCCTCACCGGAAAGCTCGGCGCCTCGACGCAGCTGGTGGGCGACGACATCTTCGTCACCAACACGTCGATCTTCCGGCGCGGCATCGACCAGGGGATCGCCAACGCGATCCTGATCAAGGTGAACCAGATCGGCACGCTCACCGAGACGCTCGACTGCGTGCGGATGGCGCACTTTTCCGGATATCGCACCATCATGTCCCACCGCTCGGGCGAAACCGAGGACGCGTTCATCGCCGACCTCGCGGTCGCCTGCGACTGCGGCATGATCAAGACCGGCTCCGCCTCGCGCAGCGACCGGATGGCCAAGTACAACCAGCTGCTGCGCATCGAGGAGGAGCTGGGGTTGTCGGCGCGCTACGCGGGTAAATCGGCCTTCCCGCGGGCGCGGAAATAAGGGGACACCTTACTTATTTGCGCAGTGCGTAATTAAGTATGGTGTCCCCAGATTTCAGCCGCCCGGCTTGCGGTAGTCGAGCGACTTCTTCGAGGCGGCATCGATGTCTTCGACGCTGAGCAGCGGGACCGTGCGGACGCGCACCGCGCCGCTCGCGCCGACCGTCAGGCTGATCGCGGCCGCGGTCGCGTTGTCCGGCAATTCGCCGACCAGGTAGACGTCGTCCTCACCGAATGCGTACCAGATGTGCTCGATCTTGCCGCCCGCGCTCTTGGCGAGCTTTTCGACGGCGCTCTTGCGGGCGCTGCCACCGTCCTTGAGCAGGCCTTTCGTGCCTTCGGCCGTGTAGGACGCGACGAACATGTACTTGGGCATGGGGTCCCCTTTCGACCGGCAGTCTAGCGCATGCCGGTCGGGGGTTGCTTCGCGGCCCAGTCTTTCAGGAACTCGTCTTCTTCAGGCGTATTCGGGCGGCCCAGCACGGCGTTGCGGTGCGGGAAGCGGCCGAACCGCGCGATCACGTCCCGGTATTTGCGGGACTGCTCGAGGCCCATCGCGTACAGCGGCTGCAGCTCCGCAGGAGCGGCTTCGACGTGCGCTTCCATCTCGTGCACGCCCATTTCCTGGAGGGCGAGATTCTCCGCGTGCAGCAGCGGCATGATCAGGAACTGTCGCTCCTCGTGGTTGTAGAGCAGCACGCTCTCGAGCGCCTCGATGGCGAGCTGCTGCGCCTTCTTGTCGCCCTCGAAAGCGCGCGGTGAGTCCCGGAAGACGTTGCGCGCGAACTGGTCGAGCAGGACGATCAGCGCGATCCGGCCGTTTGGCGTCAAAGCCCAGGAATCGAGCTCGCCCGCCAGCGCCTGGTCGACGAGCGCGCCGAACCGCTTGCGGATCTCCTCGTCGAGCGCGGGCCCGGCCGAATACCAGCGCTGCAGCTTGGCCCGAAGCAGCCCCGGTTCGATCGCGGGCTGCGGGCCGAACCAGAAGGCATGGACCTCGTCGGGCAGGGACATCGACCGCATCAAAACAGAAAGGCGCGGCCCTGTCCCGGAACCGCGCCCTTCGTCGGAGCGCTCCCACGCTCCCACCGAATTTTTCTAGGCCGTCTCCGACAACGGCATGCGCTCTTCGTCGGGAAACAGCTCGTCCATCAGCTCGCCCAACTCGGCCTCCAGCTTGGCCTTGGCGCGGATCTCCAGCTGCCGCGCCCGCTCGCGCGAGAAGCCGAAGTGCTCGCCCAGCTCCTTCAGCGTCATCGGCTTGTCGTTCATGATCCGCTGCTCGATGATGTAGCGCTCGCGCGGATCCAGACGGCTGAGCGCCTCTAGAACCCGCTCCTGCACGATGTGGCGTTCTTCCTGCTCGGCGATTTCCGCGTCCGGCAGGTCGGCGCCGTCCTGCACGAAATCGACGTGGGACGAGCCGCCGTCCTCGCCCATCGGCGCGTCGAGGGAGAGATCGCGCTGCTGCATCTCGAGGACCTCGCCGGGTTTGACGCGCAGCTTCTTGGCGATGGCGCCCTCGGTGGCCTTGTGCACGTCGCCCGAGACGCCGTCGAACTTCTCCAGCTCGCGCCGCGTGCGGGCGAGGCTGAAGAACAGCTTCCTCTGTGCCTGCGTGGTCCCCAGCTTGACCAGGCTCCAGCTCTTGAGGATGTAGTTCTGGATGAAGGCGCGGATCCACCACACGGCGTACGAAATGAGACGGATGCCCTTGTCGGCGTCGAACTTCTGCACGGCCTTCATCAGGCCGATGTTCCCTTCCTGGATCAGGTCGGCCATCTTGATGCCGTAGCTGCGGTACTCGTAGGCCACCTTGACCACGAACCGCAGATTCGAGGTCACCAGCTTGTGCGCGGCGTCGAGATCACCGCTTTTCGCGTAGAGCCGCGCGAGCCGTTGTTCCTCGTCCACGGTCAGCAACGGGTACTTGTTGATTTCCGCCAGGTACATGGCAAGCGAGCCAGTGCTCGACGGAAGGGTGGACGGTTGCATGCGGTTCCTCCGGGGTTTGGAACGATGCGGACCACCTTGCCTTCAGCAAGTGCAATGCCAGTGGCGCCGGAATCGATTTCCTCAGGGACTTGACGGAAACGAGGACCGTGTACGGGTCCCTGACCGGTAGAAACTTCAGGCCTGCTTGCTCCCGCCCCCGGTAACTTCGGAGCAGCCGTCCGCTTGCGCACTTTGGCGGCTGCGCATACGTTCGGCCGATGCCTTCGCCGGGCAAGCGCGGCAAATACCTCGGCTTCGTCGCGCACGAGCTGAAGAACCCGCTGGCGACCGCGCTCTGGTCGTGCGATCTGCTGAAACGTATGGAAGGGCCCGACCGCACCGGCGATCGGGCGGAGAAGATGATCGACGTCTCGCTCCGCGCTCTGAGGCGGATGCGGCGTTTGATCGACGACTTTTTCACCATCGAACGTCTGCTGGAGCACGGATACGAGCTGCGTCGCGAGCCGATCGAGGTGAAGGACCTGGTCGATTCGGCGCTGCAGATGCTGTCGGAGAAGGAAAGCATCGAAACCAGCGGCTGGAAAGTGCAGGTCGGCCCGCTGGCGACGACGGGCGACGTCGAAATGCTCAGACGGGCGGTGCGCGCGGCCATCGAACACATGGCCCGCGGCTCGCCCAGGCCGCTCTTGTCGATTCGCAGCGAGGGGCCGGTGCTCTCCATCCGCGCCGAGACGCCGCCCTCGCCGTTGATTCCGCCCCCGCCCGAGGAGCGGCCCTCGGGCGACCCGACCGGTGCAGTCCTCTCCTTCGCGCTGGCCGCGGCCATTCTCGAGGCGCACGGCGGCCGAATCGAGGAGCGCGACGGCGCGCTTGCGCTGCTATTCGCCTGACGG
>VBLM01000378.1 GCA_005879095.1 Deltaproteobacteria bacterium | reverse complement strand
AGGTCATCAGCTCGCCGTAGTGCTCGTTGTCCTTGTCGAGCCGGCGAATCTTGTCGATCAGCTTCACCACCTGATCGGTCCGCCCCTGCTCGTCGAAGGTCTCGTCGTCCTCGTCCGGCGCGTCGCGGATGACCTCGCGCACGCGCATCTTGCCCTTCTTGAGGCGCTCGCCGATCTGGATGATCTCCTTGATCGCGATGCTCGAGTGCAGCACGGCGTCGAGAACTTCCTTCTCGCCGTCCTCGATCCGCTTGGCGATCTCGACCTCGCCCTCGCGGGTCAGGAGCGAGACCGACCCCATCTTGCGCAAGTACATGCGCACCGGGTCGTTCGACTTGGCTCCGGCTCGGGCGGCTTGGTCTCCGGCAGCTTGACCTTGTTGGCCTCGTCGACGATGGCGATGTCGTTGTCGCCGAACATCGACATCACGTCGTCGATCTGGTCGGAGCTGACGATGTCGGAGGGCAGCGCGTCGTTGACCTCGTCGTAGGTCAAGAAGCCCTTGTCGCGGCCGAGCGAGAGCAGGTCCTTCACTTCCCTGCGGTCGGTGGCCTTGCCGCCCTTCTTCGGCGGCGCGAGATCGTCGTCGTCCTCGTCGATATCCTCGGCGGCCGGGGCCTCCTCGTCGTCGCCGACGTCGGGGATGGCGGCGACCTCGATTTCGCCCTCCTCGCCCTCTATTTCGCCCTCTTCGCCCTCTTCACCCTCGGCCTTGACGGCGCCCTTCTTGCCCTTGGGCTTCACGTCCTTCTCGCCGCGCTTCACCTTGGCGGCGGGCGCTTCAGCCTTGCCTGAACGGGCGTGCGCGTGCGGGTGGGTCTTCTTCTTGCTCGCCTCGTGCTTGTCGGCCTTCTTGGCAGGCGCGTGCTTCCTGTGATCGCGTTTCAGCGCGCGGGCTGCTCCGGACTTCTTTTCGGCCATGTCTTCTGGACTCCGTCGAGGCGAGGGTAGGGAGAGTAATCGAGACGCGGGCTTGCCGCCCTTTTTTTCGGATCGTTTCAGCGTGTAGGAACCCGCGGCGAGGAGCGCTGCTTCCGCTCCTGGGCCACGTTTTGCGAATGTTTTTTCAAAAGTTGCGAAAGACGCTTCGCGTCAGTCTGGTCGCCCGCCTGCTCCATCTCGGCCACGTAGTCGAGCAGGCGCTGCCTCATCGAGTCGGGCTCCAGGGCGCGGACGGCCGCCTCGGCGCTCCCTCCGGAGCAGATGGCGTCGGCCACTTCGCGCAAGCCGGGATGAGCGAATTCGCCGACGGCGCCAGAGCGGGAGAGGGTCTCGGCCAGCTCCGGTTTGCGCAGGACGGAAGCCAGGATCACCAGTTCCGTCTTGAGGACCGAGAGCGCGACCGGCTGCTGGGCCTCTTTCCGAGCGGCTTGTGGCTTTGCCGCCTGCTGCGCGACAGCCTTTCCCGAGAGCGCGCGTTTGACGAGGTCGGCCGCAGCGCCGATCTTCTCCGCCACTTTCTCGACGTAGAGATCGCGGGCGAGCTCGCTCGGCGCGGCCTGAATGATGCCTTTCACCGCGTCGACTGCGCGCACACGCACCTCGATTGCCGCACCTTTCGGCACCTTTTCCAGAGCGCGGTCGAGGAGGAACTCGATCGACGGCTGCGCCGCGGCGAGCATCTCGCGGAAGCCCTGCACGCCGACGCGCAGCACGGTCTCGTCGGGATCCTCGCCGCCGGGCGGCACCAGCACACGCGCCGGCACGCCTGCCGCGGCGGCGATCTCCGAGGCGCGCTGCGCGGCGCGAATGCCCGCGGCGTCGCCGTCGAAGATGAAGACCAGCTCACGCGCCCCCGCCTTGGTCACCAGCTCGAGGTGCTTCTCGGTCAGCGCCGTCCCGCAGGTCGCGACCGCCGTCTGCACTCCCGCCTGGTGCAGGCCGATGGCGTCGAAATACCCCTCGACGAAAAGGGCGACGGCTTCACGCCGGATGCTCTCTCGCGCCCGGTCGAGCGCGAACAATGTCAGACCCTTTTGATAGAGCGGCGTGTCGGGGGAATTGAGGTATTTCGCCTCGCTTTGTCCCTCGAGGAGGCGTCCGCCAAAACCCACGATACGGCCGCTCTCGCGGATCGGAATCGTCAACCGCCCGCGGAAGCGGTCATACATGCCCTCGCCCTTCTTGCGGGGGACGCCGAGGCCTGCTTCCTCGACGAGACGTGGGTCCACCCCTTTGAGGGCATGCGATTTCACCAACGAATCCCACAGGTTGGGCGCATAGCCCAGCCGCCACGCCCGCGCGGTGTCCTCGGTGATTCCGCGCTCGCGGAGGTGTGTGCGCGCGACCTCGCCTTTCGGATGGTCCCAGAGGACACGCTCGTAGAAGGTGCACGCCTTCTCGTTGACCTCCGCGAGCTGCGCCCGGCGCTGCGACCGGCGCGCCTCCTCGGGATCGGGGGGCGTGAGGTCCACCCCTGCGTCCGCGGCGAGCTGTTCGACCGCCTCGCGGAAGCTGCGTCCCTCGAGCTGCATGACGAACTTGATCGCGTCGCCCGAGACCCCGCAGCCGAAGCAGTGGAACATCTTCTTGTCGGGCACGACGTAGAAGCTGGGCGTCTTCTCGCCGTGGAACGGGCACAGCCCTTTCCAGTCGTGCCCGCTCTTCTTCAGCGGGACGCGTCGCTGCACGACCTGCACGATATCGGTGCGATCGCGGAGCTCCTGAAGCTTCTCGTCGGAGATGGACGCCAAACGTATCGCCGCCGAGGCCATATTACGCCGTCAGCTTCGCCAGCGCCGCCTTGACCGCGTCGCTCACGCGCTTGCCTTCCGCCTTGCCCGCCACTTTCGGCATCAGAGCCTTCATCACGCCGCCCATCTCCTTGGGACCCTTTGCCCCCGAGGCGGCGATCGCTTCCTGCACCAGGCCCGACAGCTCGTCATCGGTCAGCTGGCGCGGCAAAAAAGCCTCGAGAATCGCGATCTCCGCATTCTCGTTCGCCGCCAGCTCCGGCCGCCCGACCGCCGTGTACTGCGCCGCCGAATCCCGCCGCTGCTTGATCAAGGTGCCGACCACGCCAACCACGTCCGCATCCTCGAGCGACTTCCCCGTCTCGATTTCACGGTACTTCATCGCGCTCTTCAACATCCGAAGCGTATTCAGCCGCTGCGCTTCCCTCGCGCGCGCCGCGTCCTTCATTTCCTTGTCGATCCGCTCGGCGAGCATCTTTTCTCGATCAAAGGCCCCGCACGAAATGCACTCGCGCGGGGCCTCCAAAGCAAAGGTAGTGAGGAGTGCGAAAGGGACTACATCATCCCCTTCCGCGCCTTCTTGAGGGCGCGCTTCTTCGCCGCCAGCGCCTTCTTCTTCCGCTTCACCGACGGCTTCTCATAGTGCTCGCGCTTCCTGATCTCACTCAGGATTCCAGCCTTCTCGCACTGCTTCTTGAAGCGCTTCATCGCATTCTCGAACGATTCGCCTTCCTTGACGCGCACGCCCGGCATTCTCCGACTCACCACCTTCCGAACGGGACCAAGTCCCTGAAAGAAAACGCGGCAGTATATGCTCGGCTGCCCGGCTGTCAAACCGCGTGCGTCACTCGACCGATGTTTCCAGCAACAGCTATACTATTCAGCAGAGCGCATGCCGCCATTTCCACGACTCCCCGTCGTGCTCCCGGACTACGACGCGGAGCTGGTCGCCCAGCAGCGTTCGGCCATCCGCAGCGCGATGCTGCTGGCCGCGCCGATCCTGGTCGCCTTCACCCTTCTCGACCGCGCGATCGCGCCCGCGGCGTGGCTTTCGCTGCTCGTGGTCCGCTTGCTGGCTGCGTCCATGCTTCTCGCCGTCGGCCGGGCAGCGCGGCGCTCCGAGCGACCGGAGCGGCTTGCGTTCGCCGCGGTGGCCATCGTCTGCGCGACCATCGAGGTGTGCGTCTTCGCGACCGGCGGCGTGCGCAGCCCATACCTGAGCGCGAACGTCCTCGTCTTCGCCGGCATCGGCATCCTCCTCCCGATCACCACGCGCCAGGCCGTCGGCATGTACGCTACCGCCCTGGTGATCGCCGTCGCGCCGATCCTCCCGGGCCTGCACCGCGTCGATCTGCTGCCGCTCGCGACCGCGACATCGTATCTCATGACCGTCGCCATCCTCGGCGTCGCCGGGGCGCGCCTGCAGGACAACCTCCGCCGCGGCGAGCACCGCGCCCGCATCGAGATCGCCCGGCAGATCGGCGTCATCAACCTCGGCACGCTTGCCGGCGGGCTCGCGCACGAGCTGGCCAGCCCGCTCACCTTCGTCGGGCTCGGGCTGGAGATGCTGGAGAGCTCGCCGCTCGATCGCGAGAACCGCGAGCGGGTGGTCTCGGCGCGCAGCGGGCTCTCGAAGATGCGCGAGATCCTCGCGGCCATGCGGCAAGGCGCTCGCTTCGCCAACGGCGACCTGCGCGACGTGGTGGTGCACGAAGAGGTCGATCAGGCGCTGACCCTGGTGGCCCAGCGGCTGCGATCGGCCAACGTCACCGTGGTGCGCGAGTACGCGCCGAACACGCCGCTCGTCTCCTGCCAGCCGACGCTGCTCGGGCAGGTGCTGGTCAACCTCATCCTGAATGCGGTCGACGCGATGGCCGGCCGTAAGGATTCGCGCCTCACGCTGCGCGTCCGCGGCCAGCCGGACCACGCGGTGGTCGAGATCGAGGATACCGGCCCGGGCGTGCCTGAAGACCTGCGGCAGCGGATTTTCGAGCCGTTCTTCAGCACCAAGGGCGAAAAGGGCAACGGCCTCGGACTGTGGATTTCGTCCGAGATCGCGCGGGTCCACGGCGGGTCCCTGACGGCCCTGCCGGGCGCCAAAGGCGCTCTCTTCCGGCTCTCTCTGCCGGTCGAGCCCCCCGCCGCAGCAATATCAGCGGCTTAGAAGCAAAATCTTACCGCGGAGGCGCGGAGGACGCAGAGGTTCGCGGAGGTTTTTTGTAAAAACAAACTCCGCGCCCTCCGCGGCTCCGCGGTGCGCTTGAAGCCTTTACGCGGCCGTGAGCGGACTTAGGCCGTTTCGGACTTCGGCTCGGGCTTCGACCGCGTACCCGCCGTGCGGTTGACGCGGTCGCGAAGCTCCTTGCCGGTCCGGAACAGGATTCCACGCTTGGGCTTGACCGGGATCACTTCTCCCGTCTTGGGGTTACGCCCGTTGTAGCCCTGGTAGTTCTTGACGTGGAAGGCACCGAGTCCGCGGATCTCGATGTTGTCTCCCTTTTGCAGGGCGGTCTTCATCGAGTCGAAGATCGTCTCGACGGTCAGCTCCGCCTGCTTCTGGGTCAGCTGGCGCTTGGCCACCAGGATGGCGATCAGGTCACTCTTCAGCATGCTTTTTGGCTCCGCGCGGGTCCGGCGATCGAAAAAAGCTTCGACGGGCACGAACGTTACAAGAGGTGCCGCGGTACGCGCAAGTGCCGAGAATAACGAAACTCAAGCAGGTTTGTGCGCACCTTGTCCTACCCCAAGGGGCCGGGCCAGGGGCTCCGGTGTCGGCTGTTGAACGGGCTGGATCGGGGCCGGCGTCGCCTCGATTCGCCTGAGGAACGAATCGAGCGATTCCCCGAGAGCGGATTCGGCAGCGCCCTCCGCCTGCGCGAAAGCGCGCGCGACGGCTTCGCTGACGTGATCGGCCTCCTGCTGCGGATAGCGCAGCGTCGACCGCGCCGCGGCCCGCACCTGCGCGAGCGTGATCCGCGACGGATCGCGACCCGGGATCCATCCGCCCTGCCGCGCTTCGATGGCGAGACCCGCGGTCGCCAGCGCCTGCAGCCCCTCGCGCACCATCCGCACCGACGCGTCGAGCACGCGCGCCAGCGCCTTCGGCTGCAGCGGCCCGCGGCCCTCGCGATGCATCTGTACCAGCGCGATGATCAGCCGGGCCGTGAACGTCTCGCGCGCGGCCGCGGCCTGGATGGCCGGGTGCGGCTCCGGCTTGCGGCTGGCGTCGAGCGCGTAGCAGAGCCGGCAGCCGACCAGCGCGATGCTCCACGAGATGTACAGCCAGGTCAGCATGATCGGCAGCACCGCCACCGACCCGTAGATCTTGTGCACCTGCACCATCCGTCCCGAGGCCCAGGCGAAGAGGAACTTGGCCAGCTCCCACGCGGTGCCCGCCGTGAACGCCGCCAGCAGGGCCGAGCGCAATCGCACACGCGCGTTGGGGATCACCTTGTAGAGGAAGGCGAGGCCCGCATAGGTGAGGGCGATCGAGGAGAGCACCGACAGCGCATGCATCACCTCGCTGTGGCCCGCATGGCCGTGGGCCTCGTTCAATCGCGAGATGCCCCAGGTGACGTAGATCGAGAGCACCAGGAAGATCGGCCCCAGCGTGAGGAAGCTCCAGTACTTGAGCAGCCGCGCCACCGGCGAGCGCGGCTTGCGCACGCCGTAGATGTGGTTGAAGGCGCTCTCGATGTTCCAGAGGAGCGAGAGGACCGAGATGAGCAGGGCCGCAAAGCCGATCGCGCCCAGAGTCTGGATGGTGGCTTTCGAGGTGAAGGTCGTGAGCGCGCCGGCCACCGCCGCGCCGGCGCCGATGCCGAGCTGCGAATTGACGTAGTTCTGCACGCGGTCGTGGATCTGCACTTCGCCGCTGAAGAGGTCGATCACGCTGTAGACCACCGCCAGCAGCGGCACCAGCGAGAGCAGTGTCAGGTAGGTGAGCGCCGAGGCCCGCAGCGTGATCGCTTCGCCGCGAAAACCGTGCGCAACCAGCAGGACGGCGCGGACGAATCGGCGCACGCCCGGAAAGGAAAACGCGTGCTCGCGCCAGGCGGCGAGCCGGGCTTTGAAACCCGGCGTCATTCCTTCGCTGCGTCAGCCGCGGGCGGCGCTTCCTTGGCCGGCTCGGGCTGCTGCTGCTGGCCGCCGTTTCCGCCCTGTGGACGCGGCGGACCGCCTTGCCCGCGCCCGTCGCGCCGCCCGTCTCGCCTGCCGCCGCCGCGGGCCTGCTGCAGCTCGGGCCGGCTCCACTTGGCGTGCAGGTCGTACTGCTCGACGTGGTACTGCGGCTGCGGCCGCACGGTGATGCTCTTGTTGAGCTTCATCATCAACAGGCGCATCGCCTCGCGCTCCGGTCCCTGCAGGAGCTTGGCGACTTCCGGGTGGCAGGAGACGACGAGCTGGTCCTCGCGGTGCTTGCCGGCCGCACGCTGGACCTCGCGCATGATGTCGTATGCCATCGTCGTCTTGCTGCGGACGTGGCCGCGGCCGTCGCAGGTCGAGCACACTTCCGTCGTCAGGCGGCCGATGCTCTCGCGCACCCGCTTGCGCGTCATCTCGACGAGGCCGATGTCGGAGATCTTGAGAACGTTCGTCTTCGCGCGATCGGCGGCCAGCGCGTCCTGGAGCGTCTTGAAGACCTTCTCCCGGTTCTGGCCTTTGTCCATGTCGATGAAGTCGATGATGATGATGCCGCCGATGTTTCTCAATCGGAGCTGGTAGACGATCTCCTTCGCCGCCTCGCAGTTGATCTTGGTGATGGTGTCTTCGAGCGACGCGCCGGCGCCCTTCTTGCCGACGTAGCGCCCCGAGTTCACGTCGATGGCGACCAGCGCCTCGGTCTGGTCGATGATGATGTAGCCGCCCGACTTGAGCCAGACCTTGCGGTTGCTCGCGCGGATCAGCTCCTGCTCGATGCCGTACTCGTCGAAGATCGGCTCCTCGCCGCCGTACAGCTCGACCTGATTCTTCAGCTCCGGCGCGACCTGCTCGACGAAGCCGATCACCCGCTCGTACTCGGCGCGATCGTCGATGACGAGCTTTTCCACCTCGTCGCTGAACAGGTCGCGGATGCTGCGCAAAATCAGATCGAGGTCCGGGTGGACGCAGGCGGGCGCCTTCATCGACTCGCGCTTCTTGCCCACCTCGTTCCAGAGGCCGAGCAGGAACTTGATGTCGGCGGTCAATTTCTCTGAAGGCTCGTTCTCCGCCACCGTGCGGACGATGAAACCCGTCCCAGGCGGCCGGTACTTGTCGACCAGCTCCCGGAGCCGCCGCCGCTCTTTCTCGTTTTCGATCCGCCGCGAGATGCCGACGTGATCGACGGTCGGCATGAAGACCAGGTGCCGGCCGGGTAATGAAATGTGGCAGGTGATGCGCGCGCCCTTGCTGCCGATCGGGTCCTTCACCACCTGGACGAGGACCTCGTCGCCTTCCTTCAGGAGGTCCTGGATCTGCGCCCGCTTGCCGCCGTTGCGCTTCTCGGTGCCGTTGCCGCCCCGGCGCTCCTGGCCCGGGAAGCCGCGCCCGCCCTCACTGCGGCGCTCCTGCGGGCCCTTCTGCTGCTCGCCGGCGGGACGGGGGCCTTCCGCGCCTCTGCGTCTGCCGCGCCCGCCGCGCCTCCGTCCCCGCCGTCCCTCTCGCGCGGCCGGACGCTGTTCGGTGGGAACGCCGCGTGCTCCCGCGTCGGGCGCCGGCACGGCCTCGGCAGATTTCTGTTCGGCTGTCGCGGGCGCCTCTGCCGGCGCCGATTGCGCCTGTTCCGCCGCAAGCTGCTCCTCGGCGGCCGCGTGCGCGGCGTCGGCCTCGTCCAGCTCTTCGTCCTCGTCGTCTACCTCGTCGTCCTCGAGCGCCTCTTCCGGCGCCAGATCGACGACCTCGGCCGGTTCGCCGGTCTGGACACCCGCGGCTGCTTCCGCGGGAACCGGCGCGGCCTCGAGGATCGGCGCGGGCGGCGGAATCTCGGCGACCGGCGGCGGAGGCGCGTCGGGCGCGGCTTCCTGCGCCTGCGCGACCGCGATCTTCTCTTCGGCGCTGCCGGGGAGCGGCTCCTGCTGCGGAGCTTCGGCCGCGGCCGGGACCTCGGCAGGCTCGGGCAGATCTTCCTCGGCCTCGAGCGAATCGCCCTCGACCGAGCCGGCCTTGATGTCCATCTCTTCGCTGAACCCGGGGAACGTCGGGTCGGAGACGATGTCACCGACGTAGAGGAACGCAGCCTTGTCGAGCCCGATGTCGACGAACGCGGCCTGCATTCCCGGGAGGACCCGGACCACCCTGCCTTTGTAGATGTTGCCGACTATCCCCTTTTCGTTTTTCCGCTCCAGGTAGTACTCAGAGATCGTTCCCTGCTCGATCAGCGCCACCCGGGTCTCCTGACCCGAGGCGTTGATCACCAAGATGTTGGACATCGAAGGGTCCTTTTCCCGTTCGCGCGCAGTGGGCGCACGAGGGCGGAGCGCCAAGGCGGCGCTCGCACGTGAAACCGGAGAGTGAACCTGGTACGGTCACCCAGCCTCGCTCGCTGGCGTCCGCCGCGGAGGTGCGCGGCTGCGCGCCGCCCCTTCGGCGAAACCGGTGAGGCTCCGCGGTCTGCACACCTGTGCAGGCACGGAGCAGACAAGTGAGCGTAACATCTGCACTGGGGGCCTGCAAGGAGCAGGCGCCCCAGTGCTCGGAATGCTACATCACGGCGTGCTGGGCTGGATGCGGCCGCTGTAGATCTTGAACCGCAGGAGATAGGCGGCGTCCGCGCGGTCCGCGTCGATCTGCTCGAGCACCGCGTGGTAGCCGCTCGCGCTTGCCCGGGCCTCGGCCGAGAGCTGGTCGCCGCAGACGTCGAGCGAGCCGTCCTCGGCGTCGGCGACGGCCTGCTGCACTTCGTCCCAGCTGGCGGTGTCGGGCATGCTGTAGGTGCACTCGGCGATCGCCGCGCTGCGGCCGGCCGACTGCTTCTGGGTACCGCCACACGCGGCGGCGAACAACACTGCAAACAGGAGTTTCTTCACGGTTTTCCTCGTTTCGCTTTCGGGGTGGGAGAGCGGGACTGCGGGTTTCAGACGCGGGGCTCTTCGCGGTGCGCGCCGGCGGGCGCCGGCACTCGCGTGACGGCCGACATGATCGAGATGGAGTACGCAGTGGTGACGACCCAGGCGAGAATCAGGGCGGCGGGAAAGCCCCACTCACGGAACAGGTTTTTCACGGGCTACCTCCTCTCTGGCGGGAGGTAGAGCAGCCGGCGTGCCAACGCGGATCGCGTCTGGAGCGCTTTCCGGCCTGTTTTAGAGCGGGTGCAACATGTGGCACCGGTGTGGCGCCACGTCTGCGGCGCCCCAGTTCGTTCAGCGCCTGAACGAGAGGGGGTCGAGACCGTACCGGCGCATCCAGCGCTGCACCTGCGTGCGTGCCTTGCCCATCGCACGCGCGACGGCGGTCACGTTTCCGCCGTGCTCTTTGAGGAGCGCCGTCAGCTCGTCCCGGCGCTTCTGGTCTTCGGCAGCGAGCGGCGGCGCGCTGGCGGCGCGCGGCGGCGGCGCACGGACCGATTCCGGCAGATGATCGACCTCGATCGCCGCACCGCGCGAGAGGACGATCGCGCTCTGCAACGCTTTTTCCAGCTCGCGCACGTTGCCGGGCCAGTCATGGGTCAGGAGGGCGCGCGCGGCCTCCACCGAAAGCGGCGCCTCCCAGCCGACCTTGCGCAGGATCGACGAGATCAGCAGGCCGAGGTCCTCGCGGCGCTCCCGCAGCGCGGGCACCTTCGCGACGAATCCGGAGAGGCGCGCGAGCAGATCGGCGCGGAA
>VBLM01000055.1:6815-7557 GCA_005879095.1 Deltaproteobacteria bacterium | reverse complement strand
GAACTCGTCGGCGCCGATGTCGAGCAGGTTGCCCAGCGGCCGCGAGTCGCCGTCGAGGTCTCGCGAGGGCGTGCTCGGATCGGGCGAAGCCGTGTCGATACAGGGGGAGCCGGTGGTGAGGTGCCAGTCTCCCGCGAAGAGGTTGGCGAGCTTGCAATCGGCGATGGCGTTGTCGAAGCTGCCTGACTTGAACGAGAGCCCGTTATTCGGGTCGTCGCTGCATCCGAGATA
The DNA here is from genome assembly GCA_005879095.1 of Deltaproteobacteria bacterium. Classification (GTDB taxonomy): domain Bacteria; phylum Myxococcota; class Myxococcia; order Myxococcales; family 40CM-4-68-19; genus 40CM-4-68-19. The sequence continues at coordinate 7,326 of VBLM01000055.1, read as the reverse complement.
CTGGTTGCAGGTGAGATGTTGCGCTCCGTTGAACCGGTTCGACTGCACGAGCAGGTTTTGCGGCGCGAGGTAGTTGGAGATGAGCGCAAAACCGTCGAAGGCATTGTTGAGAACGGTGACCACGCCCGTCGACTGGCTGTCGGCCTGGAACGCGACCGATACCACGCCGGCCGTCGAATACGAGCCCATGAACGTGTTGTTGACGTAGGTGATCGGGTGTTGGCTGTTCTGGATGAAGACGGCCGCGACGTTGGAGCCGACGGACCTCATCCAGATCGCGTTCCCCGAGATGACGGACCCCTGAACGTCGACCTGGTTGAGGCCCCAGGCGTCAGGGCTCCCGGGACCGCCCTCGACGGTGATTCGCGAACGGGTGATCAGGTTCTGGATGCCGCTCAGATCGATGCCGAAATTGGTCGCGTTCACCAGGTTGCTGCCGACTTCGATAATCGAATCCTCGACGATGGTGTTCGACGACCCGAGCGCCAACCCGATGTTGAACTGCGGTGAC
>VBLM01000055.1:0-6785 GCA_005879095.1 Deltaproteobacteria bacterium | reverse complement strand
CAGGCGGATGGGCCCGTTGTTGGAAAGCCTGATACCGATAGCGCCCGACGTCGGGCTTGCACTGGTGTCGGCGATCACCTCGATGTCCTCGAGGTTGACCGCTGTCGAGACCGAAAGAACTGAGTTGTCCGTCGTCCCGGTGGAGCTTCCGTTGAAGGTGAAGCCGTGAATGACTCCCGGTGGCCCGTAAATAAACTGAACCAAGGCGGCGACGCTGCCGGCAGGCGCCTGGATGATGGACGGTCCCGTCGCTCCATCGCAGATCCACCGGATGGTGTCGCAGCCGCCGTACGCCGTGAAGCCGCCGTAGAAAACAGTCTGATCGTAGGTGCCCGCCGCAACCACCATCGGCTTCGCGATGCCCGCGCTTGCCGCCGCGTTGATGCTCGGATACGGCGAGGCCTTGGTCCCGCAGTTGCTCCCGCATTGCGAGCCGGCGCTGACGAAGACGGCATCCGCTTCGGTGGGCACGCTCGCGATCCGGGCCGACGCTGGAGAACTGGCCGTCTTGCCGTCGCTGACCGTGAGCGTGCAGCTGACCGCGGCGTTGATCTGCGCCGGCGCCTGGAAGGTCGGTGTCGACGAGGAGTTGCCGGGCGAGAGCACGACTGGCGTCGTGGCGCGTCCCGTCGAGTTGCACGGTGGAGCCCATCTCGGCGAATGGCGGCGCGCGGATGACCGCGGTCGGCGGAGTATTGTCGACGGCGACCTGCACTGTCGCCGCGACGCCGGCGGCACCTTCCTCGTCGGTGACCACCAGCTTCAACAGCTCGGTTTCCTTCACCGAGGCCGCCCGCACCTGCGCGGTGGCTTGGTTCGAAGGCCCGACGATCGCCGCGTCGCCCTGCTGGACGGTCCACTGGTACGAGAGCGTCACGGGTCCATCGGGGTCGTGGCTCTGCGCGCCGGAGACGGTGAACGTGTCGCCCGCGGTGACGTTCGTGGCGGACGCGGTTGCAACCGCGACTGGCGCGACGTTCGCCGATGTCACGGTCACATCGACGGGCGCGCCCGATTCGGTTCCGTCGTTCGGCGTCACGGTCAGGACGTACGTTCCCTTGCTCGAGGGCGTGAACACGGGCGTGCCGTCGGTTCCCTGGACCAGCGAATAGCCCTTCCCTCCCGCGTCCTTCATCGCCCACTGCAGCGCGACCGGATCGCTGTCCGCGTCGCTCGCCGTGGCGTGCAGCGAGAGCGGTTGCAGGTCCGGCGTGGACAGTGCGCTCGCCGAAACCGACGGCGCGTTGTTGGCGGCGGAGACGACGACTCGCGACGGCGCGCTCGAAGCCTCGCCGTCCGAGACCGTGAGGAGGAAGGTGTAGAGGCCCCTGCCGTGTGTGGTCACGCCGAGCGACGCCGTGTTCTTGCCGGTGAGGTCGGGCAGGCTCGCGGTGGATGGCGCCGACTCCAGCGCCCACGAGTACGTCAGCAGGTCGCCCGGATCGGAGTCCGTGCCCGAGCCGGCCAACGTGAGCGGCGTCCCGTTCTTCACCGTGACTGCTTCGCCGGCGTTCGCCACCGGCGGCGCGTTCGTCGCGTTCACGACCGCGCGCGCGGGAACGCTCACCGCCTGGTGGGCGTCGGTGACGGTAAAGGACACCGTGTACGCGCCCTTCAGGTAGGGCGTGAAGACCGCATTGGCCGCGTTCGATCCCGTCCACGCATAGCGCGCGCCGGTGAATCCGGACGGCGCGGCGGGCGCAGATTCCACCGCCCACTGCCATGCGGACATCGAGTCCCCGTCGGCATCGCTGCCCGTCCCCGCGAGCGGGAGGTGGCCGCCGTTCACGATTTCGAGATTCGTGGTCAGGATGCTCGGCACCGGCATCACGTTGGTGCCCGACACGGTCACCTCCACGGTCGCGCCGTGGTCGACGCCGTCGAAGGGCGTGACGTTCAAGAGGTAGGGGCCGTGCTGGCCGGGCGTGAACGTCATGCGTCCATCGGCGCCGGGAGCGAGCGTGAACGTCTTGCCTCCGGCGTCGGCGACCATCCATTCGAGGTTGACCGGATCACTGTCGGCGTCGGTCGTCGTCCCGGTGAGCACCAGGGGCCGGAGGACGGGGGTCGACGTCGGGGGCGCGACCACCACCGGCGGGTTGTTCGTCAGTGAACGAGAAAGTGTACAGGCCCTTTCCGTGCGGCGTCACCATCAGCGTGTCGGTGGTCGCGCCCTGCAATTCGGGCAGCCCTGCCCCCGCCGGCGCCGAGATCAACTCCCAGCGAAAGGTAAGCACGTCGCCGGGATCGCCATCGGAGGCGGTGCCGTGGAGCGTGATCACGCTCAAGTTGCGACCACTCTTCGGATCTCCGGCGACGGCCGTCGGCGCGACGTTCAGGCTGCGGACGATCAAGGGCGCGGCGGCGCTATCCGCCCCGTGATCGTCGGTCACCGTCAAACCGAGCACGAACAGGCCCTTCGCGCGTGGCGTGAAGACCGCCGCCGCCGTTTGCTCTCCCGACAGCGTGTAGGGCCCCGGCGCCGCGGTTACCGTCCACCGGTAGGCGCGAATCGTCCCGTCGGGGTCCAGGCCGTGCCCGTTGAGCAGGACGCTGGTGCCGTCGGCGACGTCGCGGCTGTCGCCCGGCTGCGCCACCGGCGGCAGGTTGAAGTCGACGCGCACTTCCACGTACTCCGGAGCAGATTCGTTCACCCCGTCGCTGACGACCAGCGAGAAGAGCAGCTTCTGCGGACGATCCGGCGTGACGAAGCTGGCGACGGGCTCGGTCGAGTGTTGCAGAACGACCGTGTCGCCCGACACCTGCGCCCACTTGTACGACGCGATCGGCCGCGCTTCCGGATCGTGACTCCCGGTCGCGCTGAGGAAGACCTGGACGCCGTTGGGTATCGCGCCCACGGGCGAGACGGAGATCGCCGCGACCGGCGGAAGGTTCTGCTGCGCCACCCGGTCGAACGAAGGACAGCCGGTGAGCAGGATCGCGAGCGCGGCCAGCCGCTTCATTGATTGCCAACCTGGGCGAGGCGCTCCGAATGAGGATTCGACCAGAGCAGCCAGGCGCCGGCCGCGAGGGCGATGATCCCGGCCGTCCCCAGCGTGTAGCTGAGCGCGTAGCGGGTGCGGGATCGGCTCGAGAGATCATCGAACTGCGCCTGCGACGCGACCAGCGGGTCCAGCGCCAGGTATTGCGAATGCAGCGAGGCCGCATCGGATCTCAGCGCGATCGCCCCCACCGCCAGCCCCGCCCCGGCGACCAGCGCGGCGATCCCGCCCGCGGTGCGGCGTCGCGCCTGAGACTCCAGGTCCTCGAATTTCTCCAGCTCGAGTCGCACGCGAGTGTTCCGCCCGGGCGTGAATTCGACGTCGCTCTCCCACGGAACGCAGTCGGAACACTCGGCGCGAAGGCGGTGCTTCCCGGTGAGGCGCAGCGGAATCGTCGATGCCGGCATCACCGCGACCGGCTTGTCGTCGACGAAGACCGCGCCGCCCGCCACCTGGCCGAAGATCTGCAGCACCGCGTTCTCAGCGAGGAGCTCGGCGACCAGAGCCGTCGCGTCCGACCCGAGCGCGTCGAGCGAGAGCACCTTGCGCGACGCGCGGCTGGACACGCGCGATCGCGCCGCGTCGATCATCTGCGCGCTGGCCACCAGCGCGCCTCCGGTCCTTCCGAAGGAGCCGGCGACCAGATACCGGACCTGGAGCAGCTCGGCGAGCGCGCCTGCGTCCGCCAGACAAGTGCCGGCGGCACACCCGACCAGCTGCTTCCAGCGCTCCATCCCCGCCATGGCGACGAGGTCGTCGTGGCTGACGACCTCGAAGCGGCCGGTCCGCGCCAGCTCGGCAGCGATCAGCCGGGTGAAGGTCTGCGCCGTCTGGTTGTCCGTCGCGCCGCTGACGAAGTCGGCGACCGCGACGCGCGGCAGCTCACCCGTCGCCGGCGCGGCGGCCAGCAGCGCGGCCAGAACCAGGTGCATGGTCCCCCTCCTCGATGCAATCGGACTGCAGATCGTCGCCTCGAGTCAATGGCCGGTGGATAGAATGCCGCGATGGATCTTGGATTGGCGGGAAAGTCCGTCTTACTGGTCGGCGCGGGGCGCGGGTTGGGAGGCGCGGCGGCCGTCGCGCTGGCGCGTGAAAAAGCCAAAGTGGCGGTGGTCGCGCGGACTGCCGAGGCCGTCGAGGCAAAGGCGGCGGAGTGCAGGAAAGCCGGAGCGGAGAAAGCGCTGGGGATCGCGGCGGATGCGACCGATCCGGCATCGCTCAAGAGCGCGATCGAAACGACGGTCGCAGAGTTCGGCGGTCTCGACGCGCTGGTCACGCTGGTTGGCGGATCGCAGCCGGGTGGCACCGCTGAGCTGACCGGCGCCGACTGGGAAACGGCTTACGAGCGCAACCTGTGGCCCGCCGTCCGCGCCAGTCGTTATGCGCTGCCGAATTTGATCGCCAGCGCAGCGCGCCGCGGCTTCTCGGTAGCCGTGCCGGCCATGCAGGAACCGCACGCCACGCGCGATGCCAGCGTCATCCTCCACGTCGCGAGCATCTGGGGACGCGAGGGCGGCGGGCCGCTCGCCTACAACACCGCCAAGGCTGCGGTCATCGCGCTGGCTCACGAGCAGGCGCGCGAGCTCGCGCCCCGTGGTGTACGCGTGCTGAGTCTCGCACCCGGCAGCGTGCTGCACCCCGGCGGGTCGTGGGAGCGGCGGCTCAAAAACGACCCCGCGACCACGGTCGCTTTCGTTCAGCGCGAGATCCCGTTTGGCCGTTCGGCACCGCCGAAGAGATCGGCGACGTGATCGCCTTCCTGCTCAGCCCGCGAGCGAGCTGGATCGCCGGATCGTGCGTCGTCGTCGATGGCGGCCAGTCGCGCAGTTTCTAGATTCAGGGGATGAAACCCGTGAAGATCTACACGACGCCCTACTGCGCGTTCTGCGTGCGGGCCAAGCGCCTGCTCGATCGGAAGAAGGTCCCGTACGAGGAGATCGACGTCGCCGGCGACGACGAAGCCCGCGTCAGGTTGATGCAGCGAACCGGCCGCCGGACCGTGCCGCAGATCTTCATCGGCGAACGACACGTCGGCGGCTCCGACGATCTGCATGCGCTGGAAGAGCGCGGCGAGCTCGATCCGCTCCTTCAGTGAGGAAAGAGGACACGCGCGATCAGGTTCGCGGTGTCGACGATCGAGCGCGGCTCGAGCAACGGCGGCGCAGCGGCGAGTCCCACCAGAGCCAGCAGCAGGGCGAGCCGTACCGGACGCCGCGTCGGTAACGAGTCGAGAAAGAGGAGCGGAAGCAGCAACAGCGAAGCCGCCGCCATGCACGCGAGCGCGACGGGCAAGCCGTTGACGAAGAGCGCCGAGGCGATCACGCCCGCCGCGGCGACGTGGAAGACGTCGCGTCCGTTCCCGGCGAACCAGCGGCCGCGATATGTCTCGGCGAGCGTGCGCGAAAGCTCGAGCAGCGCAGCGGCCGAGATCACCGCCAGCGCGCCGATTGCGAGCCCGAGAGGCGGCGCGAGGAAGCGATCGTAGGCGCCGAGCGGTTCCACGCGAGGCGACATAACACGACGTGCTGCTACAATGCGCCCGTGCGATCGCTCGCTCTCGTGCTTCTCTGTGCCGCCTGCATCGAGCGGCCTTTCGAGGAAGGCGCGGCGCCTGCCGCGCGCGCGCAGGTCGATCGCTCGGCGCTGCGCGACGTGATGGTCCCGCCGCCGCCCGACGTGACGCCGGTGGGCGCGGTCTTCGGCAACTCAGCCGAGTTGATCGCGTACAAGCTCGAGCCGCCCGCGCTGGTCCCGGGCCAGCGATCGAAGCTGACTCTCTACTGGCGCTGCCGGGCGGAGATGGACGCGTGGCACATCTTCGTCCACCTCGACGACGCGACCGGCACCGGCGAGCGGATCCATGCCGAGCACGATCCGGCGGGCGGCCGTTTTCCCACCGACGCGTGGAAGCCCGGCGACGTGATCGCTGACTCGTTCTTCTTCATTCCGTGCCGCAACCCGTCGTTCCTCTTCCTCGGCTTCTACACGCAGGGCGACAACCGCCTGACGCTAAATAGCCCCGGCCGCGGCCGCGACGACGGCAACAACCGGCTCCTCGCGGGTGTCCTGCCGCTTGCGCACTGAAGCCCTCGCCCTCGCGCTTCTGCTTCCGGCGGCCGCGCTCGCACACCAGGCGACCGTCTCGTACAGCGAGCTCGACGTGCAAGGACGCGAGGTGCGCGGCGAGCTGCGCTTCTCGCTGGCCGACGTGCGCACGCAGATGGAGATTCCCGACCTGCAGCACCTGCCGGCGCCAGCCCTGCGGCGACTCCTGGTGGAATCGTTTGTGCTCAAAGCATCGGGCCAGCCCTGCACCCTGCAGTCCGGCGTCACCGCCGCGCCCGACGGCGAGGACGGGATTTCGCTGCACGGTTCCTGGCTCTGCCCGATCGAGGTGGAAGAGCTGAGTGTCCGCGTCGCGTTCCTCGATTCGTTCCCCATCGGCGCGACCCACTTCTCGCGCATCCGGTTCAGCCCCGATGAGATCTCGCAGCGCGCGGTGCAGGTCGAGGACCCGACGTTCGAAGCCCGCCGCAGCCGCAACGTGGCGCAGGAATTCTGGCGCTTTCTCCGGCTCGGCATCGAGCACATCTTCACCGGCTACGATCACATCGCGTTCCTGATCGGCCTCCTGCTGCTCGGCGGCCGCCTGATCGAGCTGGTCAAGATCGTCACCGCTTTCACCGTCGCGCACTCGGTGACGCTCGCGCTCGCCGCGCTGAACGTCTTCGCGCCCTCGCCGCGGGTGATCGAGCCGCTCATCGCCGCCAGCATCGTCTTCAT
>VBLM01000376.1 GCA_005879095.1 Deltaproteobacteria bacterium | reverse complement strand
GAGCAGCGCGCGAGGCGCGGTCAGCTCGCTCAAGCCCCGCGCCAGGCCGCATGGATCGTGCCAGACGAGCGTCTCCGGCAGCGGCGGCGGGCGCGACCGCTCGGGCAGCGTCGCCAGCGCGCGCGCCAGGTAGCTCGTGATGTGCTCGACCCGAGAGCCCTCGGGGAGCGGCCACTCTTGCACCGATCGCGCGCAGGCCGGCTGCAGGAAGACGAGGTGTACCGGCTTTGGGCCGAGCACTCTCCGGACGCGGGTCGCGTGCGCGAGGTGCAGTTCGGGATGGCCGGCTTCCCGCAATTTGAGGCCGCAGCACAGTGCAGCAGCGATACCGAGAGGTGCGCCGAGTGCCTTCGCGACGGTCAGCGCGTCGCGCGCTTCCTGGCCGCCGGAAGCGAGCGCGTCGCAGCCGGGAAAGAGCAGCGCGTCGCCGTGGCCGGAGCGCAACGTCGCGTGGACCGCGGCGAGATCGGCGGTCTCGCCGTGGCCACGCGCGGAAAAGCGGGCGGGCAATTCCGTCCACGCCTTCGGTGCGACGCCGGCTCGCACCGCCGTCGCGCGCGCCGCGTACAGGATCGACGGCACGTCGTTGTCGTGCGCGCAGTAGACCGCGCAGCGATGGCAACCGGTGCACCCGGCAAAGGCGAGCGCGGCGGCCGCGTCGGGCTCGCGACCGACCAGCACCGCCAGCGAAACCTTGCCCCACGGCGTCAGCGCCTCGCGGCCGGTGACCTCGCTCACCGGACAGGCAAAGCGGCACATCTTCGGACAGAACTCGCACAGTTCCTGCGCGCGGCGGAGGGCGGCGAGCGTCATGGGGCGGGAGCCTCCTCGACGCCGAGCGCCTCGATCAACCTCTTCCAGACCGCGCCCGCGCCCATCGCGTCCCAGGCCGGGCCCGGATCGCGCATTCGCCGCGGAGCGATGACGCGCGCTCCGGCCGCGCGTGCGAGAGCGGCGCACTCTTCCGCACCCCCCGCTTCCGGCAGGATCAGCGTGGCGAACGCGCCGCCGGCGTGGAGGCCGAGGAGCTGCAATTCGCCTTGCTGCGACCAGCCGCGCAGCGAGGCCCACCGCGCGTCGACCTCGACCGGATGTCCGGAGGGCGGCTCCCGGACCCAACGGTTCGCGCCGTGGTCGCCGTCGGGCGAGATGCCGAGCGTTCCCAGAATCCGGCTTGCGCGATCGCGATCCATCGGCGCGGTCTCCAGGCCTTCCCAGGCGGCGGCGAGCCGGGTCGAATCCGCCCCGGCGACGATGCGCGCGCGGGCCGGCGCGACTCGATCGTGGCAGAGCCGCTCCAGCCCGGCGACGGCCATCGCCAGATCGCGGCAGGCCCACGATCCCGCCAGCGCGGGCGCTACCGGAAAGAGCCGGATCCAGGCGGCCGCGACGACGCAGAGCCGGCCGCCGCCGCCGAGCGCGAGGTGATCGAGGTCGGGGCCGGTCGCGGATCGGGGCGCGGCCCGGCTCTCGGCGATGTGGCCGTCGGCGAGCACCGCGGCGACGCTCAGCGCCGCCGTTTCGCGCCGCGCGCCGGGGATGCCGCGTTCACCTCGCGTCGGACCCGCCAGCCACGCGCCGACCGATCCCGCCCGCACCGACGGCAGGAGCGGCCCGAGCGTCGATCCCGCCCTGCGCGCCGCGGCTTCGAGCGCGGCCACGCTGCACCCGGCTTCGACCCGTGCGATGCCGGTGACGCCGTCCACCGAGGCGATGCGGTCGAGCGAGCCGAGGTCGAGCAGCACCCCCTTGGGTGGCGGGTGCACCGGCGCATCCGCGCTCCCGCGCACCCGCAGCGGCAGCTTCCACGCGCGCACGACCGCGACCGCGCGTCCGAGCGAGGCGATGCTCGGCGGCGAGACCCGATAGCCGCCCTGCGCCTCTTCGACGACGGTCGCGCCGCTCGCCGCGAGATCGTCGCGCAGGCTCATAAGAGCAGCTTTCCCGGATTGAGGATCCCGTGCGGATCGAAAGCCTTTTTCAAGGCGCGCAGCTGGCGCATCCCTTCGCCGTGCTCGCGCGGCAGGAAGATCTGTTTGGCGAGCCCGATGCCGTGGTGGTGGCTCAAGGTCGCGCCCGCGTCGGCCACCGCGGAGAGCGCGGCCTTCCAGCAGGCGTCGTAGCGCGATTCGGCCTCCTCCAGATCGGCCTCGGCGTCGTCGCGCGAGCCGCGCGCGACTTCTTCCGACGGGGCGCCGGCATAGCCGATGAACGTGAAGTAGATCGAGCACCCCTCGAGATACGCGTGCGAGAAGTGCGCGAGGACGAACGTGAGGTTCTGCACCGCGCGGCGCACGCCGTGGTAGAGCGCGTCGAGCCGGTCCCAGGTGGTCGCGACCTCCATGGTGTCGACGAACGCGCCCGCCGAAAAGAGCGGCGACTGGCGGTAGCTGATCTTGTAGCGGTTGGCGAGCCAGCGTTCGCCCGGCGTCGGGCCGAGGTCGTCGCCTTTTTCGGCCTGGCAGAGCGCGAGAGCGGCTTCGCCCTCCTCGTCGAGCTCGCCGTCGGAATCGCCTTCGAAACCGAGGATCAAGAGGGACGCGGCGGGGAGCGCGTCGACCAGCCGATTGAGCAGCATCGGCGCTTTCAATGCCAGCCGCAGCGCTTCCGCTTGCGCACCTTCGACCACCCACTTCAAAGGCTGCGGGACGTGGAGCGCGCCGCCTCCGGTTTTGCCGGCGAGGATCGTGTCGAGCGGGTCGTACAGGCGCGCCACCGCCGGGCGCAGGCCCGAGCGCATCACCGAGCGCAGCGCGCCCATGCCGTCCTGAACGGACGGAAACCGGATGCCGCGCAGCCACTGTTTGCCCGGCCGCGGCCAGATGCGCAGGCG